>JAGQVF010000127.1:0-29242 GCA_020438135.1 Bacteroidales bacterium
GGTTGGGGCTGGGAGTTGCAAAAGGAACTGGAGGAACGTAATGACAAAAATGTGGTGATCCTGCAAGTGCATTCGTCGGAGGCTTCTGAACTTTATAATTCTGCTGCGAAAGAATTGCTTGACAGTTTGCCGGTTGCGGCTGCTATTCCGTTTTGGTATGTGAATGGTGAAAGATGTTTTGATTATCACATTTCGGTGAATATGAACCGGGCATTGATCAATCAGCAAATCGATTCAACTTTTGATGAACCAGCCCTGGCAGGAATTGCATATGAATTCGACTTGCATGGCGATACGCTTGATGTAGAAACAACAGTGGAATTTTTTAAAGATACAAGCGGCATATTTTATCTATCGGCCTGGATAGTGGAAGATGGCGTGTATGCTTTTCAAAATGGGTTGGAAAACGAAGAACCCTATCACTCACACGTTCTGCGGGGCTCGATGACTCCTTCGGTGTTTGGGGAGGTTTGCGCTGATGGATTGATTCAAGCTGATGATCTGTATAAGAATTCGTTCAGTATGCTGTTGGATACCGGTTATCGATTGCATCAAACGTATCTTGCGTTTGCGATCTGGAAATTAGAATCCGGAGGATATAAATTTATAAATGCCTATAAAAACAGTGAAACACTGGGTAAACCAAGAATCTTAGAATTGACAGGTGAACTGCCCCACCCAAATCCCACCACGGGCAAGGTATTTATACTTAACCAAAAACTTTACGGAGAAACTACGGTTTCGGTATATGATACATTCGGAAGGTTTCTCTTTGAAGAGAAATTTGAGATACTTACACATGAGATTGATCTGAGCAGTTACCGGTCAGGTATGTATTTGTTTAAAATTAAATCCGGGAGTAATGAATCAGTGGTTCGGATTATAAAAAAATGACCGGGGAGCGGTTTTATCCGATCACCCGGCCTACTGACGTAAAAGATATATTAACCAGAGAGCAATGTGGTTTCAGAGCCTCCAACCCTTCCGTCTATTGTGCTTTTGGAGCCATTGTGTTTACACCACTCATACAATCTGCAAAAGTTCCATTGATAATATCCTCATACTCTTCCTGACTAATATAGGAGGGTTCATAAATAACATCATGAAAACTGAGCAACCTCGTAAAGGCCCGGAGATGATTGGTCGATCCACATCTTAAATGACCAAATATCACCTGAATTGCCTCATTTCCCGTTTCTGCAATATGTTCATTCAAATCTGCAATGTCGAGATCTTCGATGGTGGCTCCAACAGTAAGGGCAGCTACAAGTGATGCACTTCCCTGCTGAACAAGTGCATTGTATACATCCTGCAGATCAGGATTTGTAAACTGTCCGATCTCAGGTTGGGCAGGGTCGGGTATTCCATAAAAATTCAACAGGTACAATACCCTGTCCATATGAATTTGTTCGCTGTTTGAGATGTTGTTGAACACGGGAATCTGGAACTGGCCATAAAGTGTTAAGTAAACATCCCGGGCAAGTTTTTCTTCTTCTCTCATAAATTCAAGCATGCTTATCTCAAACGGATAAATCGTATCAGGAGGAGTTACAATACAGTCTTCGTTGTAAATTTCATTTTCAACGGTCACCGGACTTGTCGCCTTCAGGTAATTTTCAGATTCTTCAACATCCGAACTTTTCTGACAACCTCCCAATAACAGTGGGGTGCTGATCATTAAAAGAGTGAGTGACACCAATAAATTTTTTACGCTTTTCATTTTCTTAGAATTTTAATGTGTTGTAAATGATCTTTTAATTTGAATACATAAGTGCATTCAATCTCTACTACGCAATGCTGTTATTTTTCTTGCAATTTTTTCAGGCATTTATACTTTTTCAATAGAAGCACCTTTGAGGGATTATTTAAAGGTCTTCAAAATCAACACATTGAAAATATGAAAGGAGTGAAATAGTTGTATGAATGATAAGTAAACAGGTTCTTTTTTATAAAAGTAGCTCCCGATCAATAAATTCCTTTAGTTATCTCGTTGTCCGTTTCTGTTCCCAAACCGTCTGTTTCCACCCCAGGGTTTGATTTCATCCGCTCTGAAAGTTCCCGGTCCTGTAGCTTCACCGATAATTTTAATCTCCATATCTTCTTCCAGTTCGAGGAATGTTGGCTTGTCGGCGCTGCTGTAATCGACTTCCCACTTGTTTTTTGAAAAATCCCTCAGAATAAAAATCTTTTTGTTTAGATTTTCAATTCTTCCTGAAAGATATCCATCTTTTGGCATTGACCACATTTGAATTTTTTTCTCCTGTACACTTTGATAGGAAGAGACGTTTACTTCAAAAATGTGTTCGAACCATTGGGCACCCCCAGAGATAAAAAACAAAATACCCAATAGGATGCTGAATGCTGAGTTGTAAATCAGGAGTTTGGAGGGAGAGAATTTATATCCTTTGCCTGAGTTTTTAATACTGACCATACCAAGGATCAGAAAAATCAATAGTGCCCCGATCCATAAAAAGGGTAGAAGTCCCAGTAAAAATTCTACTCGTGAATGCAACATATGGGTAAGCAGGTCGAATCCAAGTTGCTGTATCGAAAATAAAATGATCGAAAAAGCAAGACCTCCCAGTAAAACAGCCAAAACAACTGCCAGTCCCGTCAGAATTTTTTTGGTTACAAAGCGCCATTTGGGGATGGGCCTGATATTTTTTGACTTCATTTTTTGTAATAATTTTTCTGAGTTTTCCATCTCTTTGAACTTAATCATTGAACGAAATATGTTGTTTATCAGCCAGGTTTTTAAATAGCTTTTTTGCCCTGTTTATACGGGCAGCTACTGTACCTTCAGGCAGTTTCAGAATATCTGATATTTCCTCGTAGCTCATCTTTTCCATAAATTTCAAAACCAGTACTTCTTTGTATTTTAGGGCCAACTGGTCGAGAACCATGTGGGTCAGAAAATAACGTTCTTCGGGGTCAGTATCGGTTTCACTATTGTCAGGCATGTCAGGAATATGCGTGTTTCCCAGTTCCACGATATTGTTTTTTCCCCAGGATTTTTTTTTCCTGAAAAATGATATGGTTTCGTTGTGAACAATGCGGTATAGCCAGCTTGATAGCTTTAACTCATCGTTAAAACTGTGGAGGTTTTTCCAGATCTTTATAAAGGCATCCTGTAGTATATCACCTGCCTCGTCGTGACTGGCTCCTGAAATTTTCCTGATATATCGCAAAAGTCTGGGTTCGTAACGTTCATACAAACAGGCGAAAAAATCAATATTCTCAAGTGATTTGGAAATCACTTCCTTATCGGATAAACTTTCACAAATTTTTTTGCTAAAGCCCATTTGTAGAATGATGATGTTTACGGAATGGAAGGCTAAATTAATCAAACCCTTTAAATATGCCTTAGAAAGTGTTCACATATTAAGAAGCCAGTAGGGGATTCAGTTAATCTGAGAAGGCAGAATGTTTTGATTTTCAATTCTCACAATCCGGATTAAAGCAAAAAAAGAGGCATTCTGCTCATGAATGCCTCTTGTTGTGTTCTACGATCCTTCTTTTTGATCAATCGAAAAAAATGTTTAATGAACTGTCATTTTCAAAGTTTGAATCTGCTGTCCTGCCTTGATACTGACGAAATAGACGCCATTGCCCATTTCATTTAAGTTTACAGGTACAGCATGCGCTCCTGCGCCGAATTCAACATCTTTGTTTGAAAATACTTTTTCACCGACTACATTGTAAATGTCTATTGATACCATTCCGGGTTTATCCAGGTTAAATGACACATAAGCTTTATCACTCGCAGGATTCGGATAAACACTGTATCCTGATACTTTGGCGGTTTCTTCAACACCCACAACATCAACTGAAAACTGAACCATTTCCTGTGAAGCGGCAAACATATTATTGGTATGAATTACGGCAAAATTTCCCTGCCTTAACTCGTAATATCCCGGATTAATTAAGCCATCTCCACCGGCATCATGTATAACAAATGTGTAGCAATCATCCATGGTAATGTTAAAAGTGTCCTTAATAAAAGCCGAAGGTGTGGTAAATGGTCCGGCACTATATACAGCATTGCCTTCTGAATCAAGCAATTCGTAGCTGGTTTCACCCGGGTTGTCATCCAGTTTCAGGAAAAGATATATATCAGGAATGGCCTGCATAGCCGACATAAATGACATCATGGTAGTATCGTTCATCGGATCTTCATCGGGATTTCCGTTGGGATTTGTTGTGTAAATTACCAGGTCGTTGTCTGGCATTATTTCAAATGAAACAGCCGGAAGCATAACTTCTTCCATCTGGCCATAAGCTAAGTTACCGGTCCAGTTAAAAGTATTCAATGATTCGTCGTTGACCATATAGTTGATATCCAATGTTGTTAACTGATCTGCGCCCTCATTCATAATGGTTATTGTTGGCGCTACTTCACCGGCACAATTGGTAACCGGAACCATACCCATTTCCATGCAGGTTGCATTGTTGGTATTCATCGGAAGCAAATCGCTTAAGGCTACTTTTGAGCCCTGAACAATCTCTTTGGTTGAGATATCCTGAATAAATGTTACCAGTTCGCAATGTTCGGGAACCCATGCGCCATTAAGGGTAAAATTCAATTCAGTTGAAACCGATTCAGCTGTATTAAAATTAATGGGTGTTCCGTTCTGATTGGGGACCATCAGCCTGTTAACGAAATGAAGTTCGCTCAGGCCCTGCCATGAGTACATAATATCCGACTCTGTAAGTACCAAATGAAGTACCAGGTCACCGCCTGAATAAGTATCAACTCGCTCGGCATTTACAATAATTGTATAATCCAGGCCATCATTCATCCCAAACATCTGGAGGGTAAATGATGAAGGAATCGTTTTACGGAGATTATACTTTGAGAGGTAGCTGCTATACATTGAAGTGGTGTGATTTCCACCAACTACTGCATTGCCACCATCAAAGTAGGCTGTGGGATAGCCTGTTAATCCATAATAAGTATTACGGGCAACAGAAGCTGTGGTGGCGAAGGGATCCTGACCCATTGGTCCGTGATGTTCAACTACAGCTACATCGTGTCCGTTTGCTATCATATCATCTGCCCCAAGAGCGGATCCCGGACAATAATAACACCAGGTTCCGGTTCCTATTTCAAGGACAACCTGGTCTCGTGGAACCTGCTGTGAATACAGGAAAAAACCAATAAATAATGCGCAAAAAGAAAGTAATAGTTTTTTCATAAGTGTAGTATTTATTAATTATTCAAAATTTGCTTAAAGATAAGACGTTTAAAGATACATGGATGTAAACCCGTATTTTTTTCTTTAACAATTATTTAACAAAAAAATCCGCAATCAAAATTGCGGATTTTTTTCATTCATGGGAGAAGAATTAACTATTTTTTAATGATCATCTTCTGATTGATCAAAAGTTGATCTCCTTCCACACGGATGTAATAAACTCCCTGTTCGGTATCCAGATCAATTACTTCGCGAAGCGAGCCTGAAACCTGAATGTTTTCCTTTGTAAATACTTCACCGCCAATGGCATTATAAATCCTCAGACTAATCTCATCTTCATTGATGCCTTCGAGCGAAATTGTAAATTGTCCGCTATTCGGATTGGGATAAATGCCCAGTTTCGTTCCGGATGCCTGGTCACCGATTCCTGTTGGATTGATGGCCAGCACCATGTCATCGGATGTTTCACCGCAAGGATCATTTCCATAAGCAGTGAGTGTGAGTGTTACTTCCTGCTCTGTTATATCATTGCTACCTGGGGTATAAACCGGGTTTATCGCTGAATTATCATCAAAAGTTCCATCCCCATCGGTCGACCACATAAGAGTGTTATAATCTGCTGCTGATGCATCATCAATGGTATAGGTCTCATCTGATGCTATTGCGCTGTCATCACCTGCAAAAGCAGTTGCAGCCAAGTTAATCTGCACGTTAACCGATGCGGTTTCTTCATTACAGTTACCCATTCCCAATGCAGTGAGTGTGAGTTCGGCCGACCCATTGGCAATATCATTACTTCCAGGGGTATATGCCGGGTTCATCAGGGTGTAATCATCGAAAGTGCCATCACCACTTGTCGACCACATTAATTCACCATAATTTGTTGCATTTGCATCTGCCAAAATCGTTGAACCATCGCTACAAATAGTTGTAACAGATCCTGCGTAGGCAGTTGGTCCTTCAACAATGGTAAGCAGTATTTGATCAGCGTGGTTGTCGCAAGCACCTGCCGACATGGCTGTTAGGGTGAGTGTAACCGAACCATTTGTAATATCATCTGATCCGGGCATATAGGTTGTATTTAACACCTGGTCATCAGCAAATGTACCGTCACCAGTTGTTGACCACATTATTTCCGAAGCATTCTCTGCTGTAGCTTCTGACAATTCAAACTCTGCATTGCTGCACGCTTCACTATCTTCGCCGGCAAAGGCTACAGGTTCTGCGTCAAGTGTAAGAGTCATATCATCAGTTACCTGATATCCGGTTGCATAGGCTGTAATCGATAAAACAACGGAACCGTCTTCAACATCCTGTGCACTTGGAGTGTAAACCGGACTAAGGATGCTTGCATCATCAAATGAGCCGGAACCTGAGGTTGTCCAGTTAAGCAGGTTATATAGGGTCGCACCACCGTTACACTGGTAATCTGTGGCCCCACAGGTAATGTCATCCTGTCCGGCAAAAGCTGTTGTGGTAGGTGGAGGTGGTAAAATGATATAATCTATCCATCCACAATCGGATCCGCTGGATACACTATAATCTTTATCGTATTCCCATTTGAAGGTATGTACACCCGGGCCTACATCATAACTGGCTTCACTCCAACCAACTTCACCTGACCAGGCGTCCTGTTCATTATTATCGATATAAAATCTTAGAAAGTCATAGGTGTTTTCAGATGAAACTTTATACATAAAGCTGATCACATTGGCTGATGAAACTTCGTATTCGAGTTCAATCCAGGTAGATGCATTGTTTCCAATTGTTCCGGATTTAGCACAATAAGTTCCCTCATAGGCACCTGTGCTAACAACATTCCAGTTTGAACTTCCTCCGGTTGTCCAATCGTATTGCGACATATCTCCGGTTTCCCAATCTTCAAGGATCAGTCCGATGGTGGCTCCAAAAACTTCCTGTACGGAATAACCTCCGGAAACCACACCATAGTTGATACTGATGGGTGTTCCGATGGGCGCCTGATCAGAGACAGAAATAGTAAATACAGCTTCCTCCATTTGACCAAAAGGAATGATGTTAAAATTGTAACTCGAACTGGTTATGGTCACATACGAATTTGAAATCGATAAGCTACCCAAAGGTGATAATGCGTGATAAGATCCATCGTTATAAGTTTCAATGATCAGGTCGGCGGTTTCTCCCGGATCCAAACGTCCGTTATTATTTCCGTCCGAATCATCAATAATAAGATCCCCAACTACCAGTTCAGGACCATGTCCTTCAACACCAAATGAAGTGGTCCAAGTGTCAGTTCCATCTGTTGCAACAACATCAAATATTACCATGTGCATATCCGGAATATTATTGGCTACATCCCATGCAAATCCATCAGTCATCGTTGCTGTAGAACCGGCAGCTACTGTTCCGTAATTTTCAGTGTTGTCTGTTATGGTTACGTATGGATCTGTAGTTTCAAGGGTTACAGAAACATTGGTAGCATCTTCAACGCCAACATTTTCAACTGTTAAGGATGCCATGATGTTTTCAGAAGTTTCCATCACACCATTTCCATTTCCACTATCATCATTCAGCTCCACAGATTCCTGTACCACATAGGGACCGGTTGGGGGAATAACTTCTACCGCCGTTGAATACCGGTAATAATTTTGTTTGGTTATTGTAACAATCATGTTATCGGGAGGCTGTTGTGCAGGAATATCAATACTAACAGGACCTCCGGTTGATGTGGCAGTACCAATAATTTCTCCGTTAACAGTTAAAGCAATAAATGCCCCTTCGTTTACGGTTACATCAAAAGAAGTAACACCTGCATAAAGAATGGGATTATGAGTTACGGTCAGGTTTTGAGGAACCTCTGAATAAACCGTCATAAAAGCATCACCGTGATGGTGGAAAAGGTTATAGGTAACTTCTTTGTTACTTGTGTTATAGGGCCAGTTTGAAGCTTGCAGATAATATTTTCCTGCTGCACTACCAAAGGCAGGCAACACATCTCTTGATTCGGGAGTAGTACCATAATCGGGCATAAAATTGGGCCACATATTATCGTAGGCACCCCAAACGTATGTATCATTCACAAATGAATAAGAAACTTCTGATGCGGCATTGATACCCAGACAGCCTGAATTCTGGCCGTTATAGGTATATCTGTGGAATTTCTCAGCAAAAACTTCCGAATTGTAATTGTACTTTCCGGTCAAACAGTTTACTGACCAAACAAAAACGAGATCAGTATTGTGAAGTGAAGGAATATTTGAATTGGTAAAAGCTGGTTCACCCCAACCTTGCTCAAATCCATGATCGCGGTGCTGTAACATAAATGCACCGTTGTTTATTGCATTAACAACGTCCTGTGCTGAACCATTCCATGTACAGTTAACCTGTCCGGGAGTGGATGGGATATATCCTAATCCATTGGGCCCGAAATAATTTACAACAGTAGAAGTGTTTGTTGCAGTCGACCAGGGATCTGAGGTCGGATTGCCGATATAAGTTTTATTAACCCTAACTGTTTCTTTACCCTGCGCATTTTCCCAAAATCCGGCAACTGCTTCGGAGCAGATCTGGAACCATCTTTCAGTCTGAAAACCGAGGGCTGATATAGGATGATTATAGAAATTGGGATCAGTTGGAGGTGTTCTTTCGTTGTTCAGGAATTTGGTTACCATCACTTCAAGCTGGGCAGCATTTTGAGCAGTCATCCTGGCAAATACTATGTCCGGCATATCGTTGTTTGTAACATCGGCATAAATATTATCAGACACACAGTAGTTATCCCAGATAGGGGATGTAATGCTATTAGCAGAGTTGGTTCCGTAATCCCCGAGGATTAAAACGGCAGCAGGAACAATATCCCATGAATTGTAAGCATTATTAAAGAAGCTTTCAAGGGTGTTAACATTATTACCACCGGCTTCTTCCACGGTCATAATATCCGTTTGGATTCCCTGCATGGTCCTGAATTGTTTAATAGAATCGGCCCATTGGAGGAACTCAGGATTGGTAGGAGTGATGATCAGGTATTCACAACCTATATCTTTTGTATTGCCCTGGAATGATTTGCTGTAATCGATTTTTGGCAGGCTTTCATAATTGAGGAACATATCGGCCAGTAATGGATCCCACCAACGGCTGCGGAGGCGGTTATCACCATATTGTCCTGTTCCTCCTTCAAAGGTAACCTCTACTTTCAGGTCACGATAAACGATCAGTTCTTTGGTAACAGGATTGTACTGGAAAGGAGTAATACCAAGCATTACAGCATCCACACCACGAATTTCAGTAATTTCTGAGAGATTTACCGGATTTTCCGGATAAAAGGCATTTTTGGAATAGATCTCCATGTTTTTGTTGTAATCCAGCGGACCTGTTTCGGTTTCCCAGGGGATACGCGCAGCCGGTGCCAGATTTACATTCTGAAAAGATTCTTTACGAGCCGACTTAATCGTTACTATAGCATTGGCTCCCTCAGGTATTGCCAAAAAACGACCATGGCCGGGTAAGTCGGGTGCTCCTTCGTTATTTGATAAAAATACACCCGGCAATTTTACCAGGTCCATTGTTTCTCCGTTGATATCGCCCTCTTCCATGAAAAATGAATTCACAGAATATGAAATTTCAACAGACGAAGCTTTTTGTTGGGTTAGCTGAAAACCCTGTGGGCCCCAACTGTCGTGGTACTTGATCTCTTCTGCTTTTAAAGATAGTGTTAGTGCAGAAGCAACCAGTATAAAAATTGCATTTAGTCTGATAAAAGAAATAAACTGTTTCATACTTGTATCTGTTATATTTATAATTTGGAAAAATTATTTTGTTATGATCAATTTGATTGTTTCTGTTTTACTTCCAAAATCTGCAACACCATAGTAGATTCCCGCTGTAACCTTGTTTCCTCTGTCATCACTTCCATCCCAGGTCAGATCAAAGGTTGCAGGGATATTTTTCTGATTGGCAAGGGTTTTAATCTTTTTACCATGAATATTATAAATGTTAAAACTTACAGGTGTTTGCTTTTCTACGTGAATTGTGATTTTTGTTTCATCACGGAAGGGGTTTGGAGAGCAGGAAAGTGATTTGTTTCCTGGGATGATTAAAGTTTCCGATGTTTCTGTAATCAGCCCGTCAAACCAATTCAGTATTTTTTGCATCAGATCTGCCTTTGTTGAAGGTGATTCACCATCCAACAGTTCACCAAATTCAATCGTTGATGCTATGGTGTGATAAGTTCCTTCACTGAAGGCAACCATACAGTTTTTTACCTCATCATTGATGGTAAAAAGTGAAAATGCCGGAGCTACCGGGACGAGGGTGTAATTAATGATCGGGTTGTTCCCTTCGTAAACAAATTCCATATTCCCGGTAAGCGGACCTTCCGAACCTAAAATGTTTTCAATCACAAACATATTTTCATTGTTCACTTCCACATTGAACATGGGATGTACGGCCGTTTGCAGATCATCTTTCCAGGTTACCCTACCTTCCATATAAATATTGCCGCCATTTTCGAGGAATGATTTAAGCATATTGCCATCAGCAACTGTAAGTTCGTAATTAACGAAATGCAGGCCCAGGCAAATGAATATGTTTTTGTATTGATCGAGTTCTGAAGGGAAGGTGGTTTTGTAATCGACTGTTATGTCCATATCCTCGAAAGTTTCCAGAATTCCCGGTCCTGAATAATTTTCAGGATCAAGGTCCAGAACAAGTGCTGTAAATCGTCCAACAACGGTAGAAAATTCTACCACCGACGAAATTTCTCCATCACCTTCAATGGCAAGCTCAAATGTGATTTCGGTTCCATCTTCCATCGTCGGGGCTGCCTCGATGCTGAAGGTTTGTTCTTCATAATTACCGGAGACAAGTGTTCCGAATGATTGTGTTCCGGCGTTTATCGTAATATCCGGATTATTACAGGTGAGGGTTCCGGTAACATTTATTGCATCGGCAGATCCTGAATTTAATAGGGCAACTGACAGATCGACGGTTTCACCCGGATCAATCCGGCCATTATCATTCCCGGTAGGATCTTCGATCGTAAAATCTTCCAGTTCGAAAACCGGGGCATGGGCTGTAAAAAATACATCACTCATCCAGGTGTAGGTTCCATCGGTTGCTTCTAAACTTAACAGGATCATTTCCTGATCAGTGATTTGGCTGCTGATCACAAATTCAAAAGCATCTTCAATGGAAATTTCTTCTCCCGGTCCGAAGGAGCCGAAGTTTTCCGATCCATCCGTAATGGTGATATTCGGGTTTTCGGTACTTATCGTCAGGTCAATATTGCCCGAACTTTGCAAACCAATGTTTTCAAGCGAAACATCGAGCGCAATCTGTTCGCCATAATCAAGTAATCCGTTTCCGTTTCCGGCGCCATCATCTGCTACAACCGATTGCGGGACCACATAGGGAATGTTTCCATCGATCACCTCAACACTTTTTTGGTACCGGTAATAATTCTGTTTGGTTATGGTCACGATCACAATATCTCCAGCCGATTGGGCCGGGATTTCAATAGCGATAGGATTTCCGGTACTGGTTCCGGTTCCAATGATTTCACCATTTACGGTAAGTGCAATCAACGCATTTTCATCGGTCCATACGGTGAATGTTTCCTGACCTTCAAGCAATTCCTGATTATGAGATACCATTAAGTTCTGCGGAACTTCGGAGTATACAGTTAAAAATGCATCCCCATGGTGGTGAAACAGGTTGTAAGTAACTTCTTTATTACCTGTATTATATGGCCATGCCGATTGTTTCAGGAAGTATTTACCGGCTGCGTTGCCAAAAGCCGGCATAATACCGTGGTAATCAACGCTGCTACCGAACTGAGGCATAAAGTCTGGCCAGAGATTGTCGTACATTCCCCAAACATAGGCGTCATTTACAAATGAATATGAGACTTCTGAAGCGGCTATCAACCCGAGTGCGCCTGAGTTTTGTCCACCGGAAGTATGTCTGTGAAATTTTTCTGTAAAACATTCGGAAGCCAGATTGTATTTCCCGGTAAGGCAGTTAACCGAAAATACAAAAGTAAGGTCGGTATTTGTCAAACCATTGATATCTGTACTTGAATAATCAGGTTCTCCCCAACCCTGTTCAAAACCATGATCGCGATGCTGCAACATAAATGAACCGTTGTTTATGGCATCATTGATGTCTCCCGAATTGCCTCCTGACCAGAATCCGAGTTCGGTCGGAGATGCCGGGATATATCCCTGTCCGTTCGGTCCGAATTGTGTTAAAACCGAGTAGGTATTGGTGGCGGTAGACCAGGGATCGGTATCGGGATTGCCATCGTATACCTCGTTGATCCTGATGGGATCCTTTCCCAGTTTGTTTTTCAGGAAACCACCCACCGATTCGGAGCATATCTGGAACCAGCGTTCGGTTTGCCAACCCAGTGCTGTGATCGGATGATTATAAAAATCTTCACTGGTAGGAGGTGTTCTTTCGTAATTGAGGAATTTTGAAATCATTACTTCAAGCTGCGCTTCGTTTTGTGCCGTGATCCTTGCAAAGATGATATCGGGCATTTTGTTTCCGTTCACATCGGCATAAATATTATCCGAAACACAGTAATTATCCCATATCGGGGCTATAATGCTGTTGTTTGCATTGGTTCCGTAATCGCCGAGCAAAAGCACGGCTGAAGGAACAATATCCCATGAATTATAAGCAGTGTTAAAGTAGTTTTCAAGTCCTGTTGTGGTGTTAGATCCGATATCAGCCAGTGTAATCACATCTGACATGATGCCCTGCAGTGTTCTGAAATTTTTAATGGAATCGCCCCAGGCCTGGAATTCAGGATCGTTGGGAACCACAATCAGGTATTCGCAACCCACATCTTTGGTTTGCTGCCACGAGTGGTTGTAATCTATTTCTGCGATCGATGCTTCATTGATAAAGATATCGCGTAACAACGGATCCCACCAACGACTGCGAAGTCTGTCATCGCCAAAATGACCGTTTCCTCCTGTAAAATGTATTTCAAGTTTTATGTCACGGTAAATACGCAATTCTTTGGTCACAGGATTATACTGAAAGGGTGTAATTCCGAGCATAACGGCATCTACTCCACGGATTTCCGTTTTTGAAGAAAGTTTTACAGGGCTTTCCGGATAAAATGAATCACGGCTGTAAATTGTCACGTCTTTCTTGTATTCAAGTGCGCCTCTCTCAGTTTCCCATGGAATCCTGGGAGAAGGTGCTATCTCAATATCACGGATGGTTTCAATTCGATAATCAACCATTGTTACGGTGGCTTCAGCCCCTTCAGGCAGGGCAATATAGCGACCCATACCGGGAAGGTTGGGCGCTCCTTCATCATTTGGCAGAAAAACACCCGGAAGTGAAATTTCGGTCAGGTTTTCACCATTCAACCTGATTTCTGAAAAGTGAATCGATTGAGTGGAAAAATTAATCATAACGGATGTGTTGCCTCCGGATGTTAAAGTCATTCCTTCGTTGCCCCAGCTGTCTGTATAGCGGAGATCACCTGCAATTGCCAGAATTGAGAGGTAAAACGAAGTAACCAGTAGAAAAAGAATGCGGTATTTCATAATTGAGGATCGTAAAATTGTGTCTATAGTACTTGAATCTTTTTGTTAACAGTTAATTGACACGGGCAAATATAGGAAAGTTGCAAATAGGTATTTAATCAAAATGTTAAAATTGAATATCTAAAGTATTAACACATTGATATATAAAGTTATAAACCGAATTTTATGCTGAGTTCTGCTGTGTTTTTTATCCGCAAAAGTTTTTAATAATCTCATAAAAACCTTTGATAGTTGGTAATTGAGGATACATGTAATCGGTGTAGATATAAAAAAACGGGCTCGTAACCCGAACCCGTTTTTAAACATAAGTTAATTGAAATTATTTTTTAACTACTTTTTTTACTTTGCTGTTTTCTCCATCTATCACCTTCAGGAAATAAACACCATTGGGCAATTGTGAAATATCCAATACAGCATTATTTTCATCAAAAGATTGATTCAGAACTTCTGAACCCTGATTATTGACCAGGCTTATTTCGAAGCTACCGGATATTTGGTTCAGGAGGTTGATATGAATTTTATCCGATGCCGGGTTAGGGTAAATCCCGATTCCGTCAATAGCTGTCTCATTCACATGCGGGATGATTACCATAATGGTTATTGCAGGTGAGTAGTCACTCTCGCCGCAATCATTAACAGCCCTTACGCTGAGTTCTGCATATCCCTCCCAATAATCAGTCCAGTCGATGGTACAGGTAGTTCCATTGTTAGTAATTTCTCCGGCTTCTGCAGGTTCCAGCATCCATTCGTATGAGAGCGCACCTGCGGAACCACTAGTAGTATAATCGTTGGTTTCGCCGGGCAAGGGTAATGCAAGTGTTTGTCCATCGGGTTCACCGGGAATTTCCGGAGCAGCATCCACCATGATATAATCAGATAGGGTGATGGTATTGGAATCAGTACCATCCGATACAGTTAATGTTACATCAAAACTTCCTGCACTGCTGTATGCCACAACAGGATTTTGTTCGAAAGAAGTAGCCGGAGTTCCGCCTTCGAATTCCCATTCCCAGGTAGTAATATCTCCGGTAGACACATCTGTAAAACTGACTGTTTCAGTCTCGCAAATATCTGTAATATCCGCGACAAAAGCTGCTGACAGTGCATCCACTGCACCTGAAGGGAGTGTTATGAAATCGACCCATGCGCAATCAGAACCACTTGATACGCTATAATCTTTTTCATATTCCCATTTGAAAGTATGGTTGCCCTCAGTAACCGGATATGATGATTCTGACCAGGATACTTCGCCCGACCATTGATCAATCATTGATCCGTCAATGTAAAACTTTAAAAAATCGTAAGTAGATTCAGAAGAAACTTTTTTAAAGAACCCTATCTCACCATCGGCCTGCACATCAAATGAGATGGACAAGTATGTTGTTTGTTCGTTATCAATCGTCCCTGATTTTACACAATAGTTGCCTTCATACGGATCTTGTGATGAGATCGTCCAACTACTGTTTCCACCCGTTTCCCAGTCAAACTGGTCAAAAGTCCCTGTTTCCCAATCTTCAACAATTAATCCTATAGAGAAACTCAGTGCGTAAGTATTATTGTAGGCACCATTATTGGCTTCAATTATCAAAGATAATCCGAAAGGTGTTCCTTCAGGTGTTGATGCATTCGCTGTAAGCGTAAATACCCCCTGACCGGTTTGTCCTTGCGCGAGCGTTCCCAGGTTGGACGAACCGTTGTCGATGGATACCCAGGGAGAGGTGGTAGATACCACGGCGGTGGTATTATCGGCAGCAATATTACCATTATTGGTAAGGTTGATGATAATATCCACAGTTTCTCCCGGATCAATGCGGCCGTTATTATTTCCATTACTGTCGTCAATTTCGTAATCGTACATGGCGATATACACACCCGAGCCAGATTCAAGGGCACCGATGGCATCCAGATCGAAACCGGCATCAGCTGCATTGGCAGAACCATCACCGTCGTCGGTAATTTTGAAATATCTGACTTCGCTGAGGCCACTTATGGCAATGTCAAATTCAGCGGTTCCTGAAGCTGTCCCCAGGCTGATCCACGGGCCGTCCATGGTTTCGGCGGCGTAACAGGTATAACCCTCCGGTGTTGCATCACCTTCGTAAACCATGATGTCGGGGCCTGAGCCATCGGCTACCGGTTGGTACATATCGAGCACTACCCAACCGTTTTTCCCAATTGAATAGTTGATCATATCGGGAGCTCCAATCACTGAAGGTGTCCAGCCTTCATCGGCATAATTATTATCGGGTATTTGTGAAGCTACAAAACGATATACAAAATGACCCTCTTCGGGTTGAAGCTGAAAATCAGTGACGGTAGAGTTTTGTGATGTAACCACCACATCTTCGATAGTTTGGGTTTCGTAACCGTTAGCAACCACTGTAATATCGTATGTTCCGGCCAGCACATATTTATGGTAATCACCCACTTCAGGATCATTAAAACATTGCATGTAGTTGTTAACGAAAATCGTTGCAGCTACCGGATCTCCTGTAATTGCATCGGTGATTGTTCCCTCCAGTCCATATCCGGCATATTCGATCATGGATAACATAGCCGGGCGATTTCTTTGGTAATACATCGATATCTGCGAAGTAGGTGGGATTTTTTGGTTGGAGATCTCCATCGACCAGCTGATCGATCCAAGCATTCCATAGTTACTGTCTTTGGTGCTGCCGTTGATGGCGTACATTCCGTTATAGCCCTGGTAATATTCAAGATCAGGATAAGTAGAAGTGCTGGAATAAACCCCGGCAAGCTGAAAAATATGTGCCCAGTCGTTGGGCTGGTTTGGCCTGTAGCTCCAGGGCAGGGAAAGGCATTCGGTGCCGCCATGATAGGTGGTATGCACTACAAACTGGTTGTTGTACATACAATCCCTTAACGATTTTGATTCATCCTGGCTGCAAGGTCCGGGACTACCTCCCCAGGCATCCCACATATATTGCCAGTCGCGGTTGAGGTCCACACCATTGTTATTATATCGTGAGGTATTTACTCTTCCATCAGGATTAACCATCAGGTAGAGCCATATTTCCCGGTTATCAATTAAGTCGGTAATATCTGGGTCGGTTCCATAAGCAATACAAATATCGCGGGCAAAGCGAATTATATTTTCTGCACCACAATATTCATCACCATGAATACCGCCGTCAAACATAACTTCCGCTTCATTTTCATCAATGGCAGCATTGTCGCTGATCTTTAAAGCAGCTAACTGCCTACCGCCAAGAGACTGTCCGAAACTTATTTTTTGGCAAATAGCCGGAAATTCCTGAACGAGGCTGTCTGCCAGATCAATGATGTCCTGGTATGTGTGCCATGAATCATCTGCAAACTGAATGGATTGACTCCATGCTTCAAGGTTCTTAATTTCAATTTTAAATGGTATACCGGCTTGTTGAATTTTGGACAGTTCCTTCGGAATTACATAAGCCCTTACCTGGTTCTGGGCAATAGGATCAAAGCTGAGCTTCAGCTTTTTGATAACATTTGCCTGCTCTGCATTTTCAATGGTGAGAATTACCTGTTTTTCTCCTGAACGCCAGCCTTCTGCCTGAAGAATGCCAACCAGCAGGAATGAAATCAAAAAAAGTAAAAGATTTTTCATATGATGAATATTGTTAACTTAAAGAAATCATTTTATCGAAAGAAAAAGGAAACAGTTTCCTAAACCGAAGCCAAATGTAAAAAAATATAGCAGAAATAGGGAAATTAATAATTTCTTTCCCGTACCACTTGCGCTATAGACACTTCCTGTTTTTGTAAGGTTGCTTTTTATTTTGAGGAAGAAATGCCGAAAGCCCTTTAAAATCAGCATTTAAAGGGCTTTCGGTGCGATTGTAATATATTGCTAATTTGTTTGTTACTTCACATAAAATCGTTTTATCTTTCCAAAATTGCCGGATCCCAACCTGAGTAAATATACGCCCGGTTGAGCATACGACATATCGAATTCAAAGCGGTAGTTTCCATTGTTGTACGGTACACGGTTTCTCAATATCGTTTGGCCATTGATGTTATGTACCGTCAGGATAAGGGTTTCGGTGGTTGCTACCGGATTGTAGATCATTGTAAATTGGTTAGACCCACCATTGAGCAGGATCAAATCATTGTTTTCGATTTGTTGATCCCCGGCTCCGGTTCCCAGGATAATTTCTACCGTATAGTCTTCTGTTTCTCCAAAAATGGTTTCTTCGCAGGGATCGGCTGGCACCTCAGCGTTATAGTTTGATTTGGCCCTCATTAAGTGTTGCCCGATCGGTGCTATAGAAGGAATCAGCATCGAAATTGTTTCAGCATAATTTCCTCCTGTTTCACCCGGAGCAATTATATAATTGTCTACGACAATCTCATCGGGTTCGTAATAAAAATTGTCATTGAAATCAATCCAAACGGTTACAAAAACATCTCCGTATTCGGTAGCAATGGTAAGATCATTGGCAGAGCCCTGCTGCAGTGAAGTTGACAGGTCGGTATAATCACCATATCCACCCGGATCACATCCTGAAATATTCTGGATGTTTCCAAGATGAAATTCATATAACCCGACGCCCTGAACACACAGAAGTTCAGGTTGACAGAGGCTATTGGTAATGATTGCTGTTGTGTAATCGTTGTTTGTGTTGAGGTCGCCGGCGAGATCAGTGCTAACGGTAAGTTCATGATCCCCGATGACTGAAAGATCAGCCGTTTGCGCGAAAGTATAATACAGGGTACTTCCCGGTTCAACAGTTCCTGAAACGGTTTCGGTGACTGCTTCGCCTCCGTTAAGAAAATATGAAACGGGGAAATCTGTTTGTGCAGCAACACCAAAATTTGTAACGGTAATGGATACGGCCTCTTCATCAGACATGTATATTCCTGATTCAGGAGAACTGATCTCTGTAACACCGATATCATCGGAGTAAAGATGTGTAACTATTATAGAAACCGTATCGTTTTCGATGTTTTGGTCGGCCAGCATTGAGGTTCCTGCTGAAATATGATATTCCATACCGGGTTCTGAAAAATCGCCGGTTGTGGTAAATGTAAACTGTTGGTTGGTATTGCTTTGAATGGTTCCTGTAAAAACCTCATTCACTTCCAACCCATCATTTATTTTATAATACACCGGGATATCGGATTGTTCATTAATCCCGAAGTTTCTGATGGTGATCGTGATTTCTTCTGCATTGGTTAAGCTTCCATCCTGGGGTGAGTCGATACTTACGATGCCCACATCATTCTGTAATTCGGCTGCGATCTTGAAAACACCAACATGATTTTTACGTGGACCCCCGGTAAAGTATTCCCCGATCGACCAAAATGTAAGGTCATCTACCGGATCGATGGTCATTTGCGAATAATCACCGTAGCGGGAAGCCGGATCCTGTGAAGTGCCTTCGGCAATGCTTTCTTCTGCCAAAGTCATTATATTTAACGGATCAGATGCATACCTTCCTGTATACCGTAGCGAAGGATATTTTGTGTTGCTGACAATGGTGTAGGCAAGCCCGATATTTCCCTGGCCATCCATACACATATTTCCTGAAAATGCGCTGTGTCCTTCCGGTTGTGCATAGGTTCCTTCCTGGTAAATGTTCCAGTTATCTCCATCATTTTCCTGCCTCAGTTCATACCAGCGTATTCCGGCAAGATCATCGCTTCCGTCAAGATCAACTACAAAATTAAATACCACAGCATTGTGATCGCTAAACCTCCTGTATTGAGCCATGTACATGATGGTGGCTTGTAATGCATCAATGTCCTGCCCGGTAGGTTGTGGCAGATTGGAGAAAGATCCCCCATCGAATAAACCATCAAATGGTTGCGTATTGATTATTTGTGGATTTGAGATCGTGGAATTGGCTGGAGTATCCCAATCAACATTTATACTCCAGATTTTAAGGTGATCCTGCGAAACACCAAACCAACTGTCGTCTTGCATGTAAACGATGGGTGCATTTCCCGGGGGGGGCAGCTCAGGACCATTCACATTAAATCCAAGAGGACTGTAAAATCCGTTGGTGCTGATGTTTGGTAAAGGAAAACCAATCATTTGTGCATCGGGATCGCCAATCAGCATTTTATCTCTTTCGATGGCATAAACCACTTCACTAAAACCGGCAGAGCCGGAATTTTTATTGGATGTAATATAATATCCATCAGACCAGAGTGAAAATTTGGGATAATCAGGGAAAGAATTTGTTGGGAAATAATATGTATACCAACCGCTGTTCACAGGATCGGGACCCTGGCTAACAGCAACAAGAAATCCGTTCAGAAATGTAAATTGCGTTACGATAAATCTATCAGCAAACGGATCATACATCACAATGGGATCACCATCTGTTTCACCTGGGAAAATCGTTCCAAGTGAAGCAGGTGAAACCAAAGGATTTCCTTCCTTATCCCAAATTCTGAAGGAGGAGTTCCAGGCATTTAAGAAGTGATTTGGTCCAACTGCTCCGGTAGGATCGGTGGGAGTGGCATAGGCACTGGCAGCTTCAAAAGTTAAAATCGGTTCTTTCCCTTTAATTTTTGTTGCTTTGGTTTGCTTTTGCCATAACGGATCACTGCCAATGGGAAGCCCTTTGCCCGGCACTGACAGATTTGCATCCCTGCGTTTAGGGTTGTACTCTTTTTTAATATTTGTTGCCTCTTTAAATTCACCACTGGCGATTTGCTCTGAAATGCTCGGTATCTCAATCATGTAGCCGGCTTTCGTAACCAGGGTTGCCTTTTGCTCATTGATTTTATTTTGTGAATACCCGGCTGTGATGATAACCGGGATGAAAAGCAATAAAAAAAATTTTGTATTCATTGATATGACGTTTTTGTAAATATTCCTCGTTGTGACTATTCAGGTAGTTTCATTTTCCACTGTATTCTAAATGTAACTAACCAGGCATTCAAATAACAGTGTTTATCTATTTTTGTTTGTCGTTGGATAAGGGATTATCTTTCAAAAAAAGTTTTCTTTTCGCCAAAAAGAAAGTCCCGCATTAGCGGGACTTCTAACCAAAAACCAATTTAAACCATGAAAACTACTAACGAATAATGATTCGATTTACAGTATTTCCCCGGTAGTTTTCGAGAACAAGGAAATACAAGCCTTTATCAAAGTTGCTCAGGTCAAGTGTCTTTGAGAAATTGCCTGTAGATTCAAGGTTTTCTTCAGAGTAGATCACTTTTCCAAGTGTGTTGAGCACTTTTATTGTTACATTATCTTTAAGAACAGTTGAAAATTCGACGGTAAATATACCACTATTTGGATTAGGATACACAGAAATATCTTCGAAATTATTTTCATTGATTCCTGTACAGATGGAGCACATCACGTCAAATCCTTCAGAAACAGTACCGGTTCCGCAATCATTCATTGCTGTAACGGTTATGGTTGCTGTTCCTTCCCATTCTGTAGTCCATTCAACTTCGGCCGTCATTCCTGATCCGGATATGGTACCGGCATCTGCCGGAGAGATTGTCCATTCATAAGTGTCAGCATACAACGCTCCGGTTGTTGAATATTCGTAAGTCATTCCATAATTTGTACATGCTTCGCTTTCACCTGTGGGTGTTGAAGCTTGCTCAGGACTGGTCATAACCGTAATGTAATTCTCAAGTGTTAAAGAAACAGTTTCAGTTCCATCAGATACCTCAAGGGTAACATCGTAGTTGCCATCGCTGCTGTACATAACTTCCGGATTTTGTTCGGTTGACGTTGCAGGATAACCGCCTTCAAATGTCCAGTTCCATGAAACTACATCTCCACTCGACATATCATAAAATTCAACGGTTGATTCTTCACATACCTCCACCATATTGCTTGAAAACATAGCATTGAGTGTATTTGTAAATCCGAAAAATGCAAGATAAGCCTGCATCAGTTCGTCAGTTGTGGCATCGCCATCAGTCAGTCCACCGAATTCGTGGGAAGCTGCAATGGTTTTATAGGTGCCGTTATCGTTAGCAATGGCTGATCCGTATGGAGGAGATTGGTTTTGAAGAATTTTGAAACTTCCACCAACCGGTTCAATATGATCAATCCAGTTGTTATCTCCTGAATAGCCGAAGGACATACCTTCCGTAAATGTTCCATCCTGACCGTTCAATGTGCCGAGGTCGGAAGATCCGTCGGCTGTTGCATTTACTCCAAACATTCCGTGGACCGGAGTTTGCTCATCGTAATACCAGGTATCACCTCCTTCCATATAAAGGTTGCCACCGTTGTTCAGGTAGTCGGCAAGTGCCTGACCCTCCGACTGACTTAGGGCTGAATTGTCTGAATATACTCCGAGACAAAGGAAAACCGAGGTATACAATTCCAGATCAGCAGGGAAGGATGTCATATATTCAGCTACAAAATCGTTATTTGCCAGTGCATCCTGCATGGCATCCGATGAGTTCTGATTTCCATCCAGATCGATGATCAGAATGGGGATTTGTCCGACAACTTCTGTAAATGAACCGCTGGCGCTCAGTCCCATATCTCCTGTCATATCCATATTAAAGGTAACTATTTGACCTGCGGGTGTTCCAATATTGGCAGAAACTGAAAAAGTTTGTGTGCCCATTCCACCGGCATCAATATCACCATAGAATTGTGATGCTCCGTTGATCGTGATGTAGGGATCCGAGCTGGATAACTCTGCTTCAATATCATAAGCATCAGAAGATCCTTCATTCATTATCTCTATGGTAAGAAAAACGGTTTCACCCGGATCAATTTTTCCATTGTTATTTCCGGTATTATCATTAATAGTATATTCGCCCAATTCGATTACAGCTGCATGTAAGGTCACAGTGATTGAACTTAACCATGAAGCTTTTGAGTCATCAGCAAACTCTACATCAATGATGGCTGTATGTCCATCAGGTGCATCTTCTGCAACTTCAATTTCAAAGGCAGCGTTGCCGGTCATGGTAGCACCGGCTGCAATGGTTCCGAAGGTATAAGTATCATTTGTTATGGTTACGTAATCATCCGATGTAGAAATGGTAGCTTCCACTCCTGTGGCGGGATCCGAACCAACGTTTTCAGCTGTAACGGTTAGAGCAACAGTTTCGCCATAATCGGCTTGTCCGTTATTGTTTCCGTTTGTGTCGTCAACTTCACTACCGTTTACTATTACGTACGCTCCTCCCGGAGGAACAACTGTAACATCTTCATAAATGGTTTCAGTATTGAAACCAGTAACAACCAGTTTAGCTGTTCCGGGTGAAAGTGTATGCGTCATAGAAACTGACCCTGCAGCGTCGGTGATCGCAGAAAAATATTCTCCGTTTTGCGACAGACAAACCATTGCACCTTCAACAGGTCCGTTAGGTCCGGTAATGGTTGTAGTGAAAGGAGCTCCGACAAGAATAACATTGCCCGACATGTTTAAATCATACGGAGCAATGGTGCGTGGTTGCATGGATGGGTCTCCGAAGATATGCCATGTTTTGGCTGTTTCCCAGTCGCTGCTTGACCCCGATTCGGTTGTCATCAGTACCAATCCGTTAAAGGTAATAGCACCGATGGTTGTTCTTCCTTCGGTGGTTGAAATGCCATTTTGTCCCGGATGGGCAGTGTAATCATATCCCCCGATTAAAATATCATTGAAATAATCCTGTCCACGCATAGGTGGATCCCAGGGTTGATTGATGGTTGACATCATGGTCATAACAGCACCACCATTTTCTTTTTTCAGCCATGCTTCAGCAAAACAGTCGCCAGAGCTGTGGAAGGCACCATTAACGCAGGCCACTGAGAAAATCACCGGCAACATATTTCCATTTGATAATGAATTGATATGGCTGTTACTGAATCCGGTTGATCCCCATGAAGTTTCCGATCCATGTCCGCAATAGTTGATGATGCTAACACCTGAATTGAGGGCATTGGAAACCATTTGGGCGTTTCCGGTGGGATCATAAGCGGTGGAGAAATTATCGTAAGTGAACGGATCCAGTTTATCGTTGTAAATAACGTTGATCTGTTCATAATCCAGTTCATTATCATCACCGGGGCCCTGGTTGGAGGCAACACCCAAAGCTGAAGAATACCAGTCAGCACCCATCTCAGGATTCTTTTCGTATTCAATCACTTTGTTTACCTGAACTGCTATTTGAGCAGCAGAATTTCCCGAAAACCGACCAATGGCAATATCGGGTTGTTGATCGGAACCAACTACGCATCCCAGTTGTGGGTCCATTGGGGCATATCCTGATAACAAATCGGATTTAATATCTGCCCAGTCGCCAACCAATTGCACATAAAGCAGGTTGTTGTTATTTGCGTAAGCATTCTGAATGGTTGTTTTAACATTGGTACCTGTTGATACTGTTTCGGCATAAACCTTAAATCCCTTTTCCCTTTTCCATTCAATATAAGGTTCCATAGCAGTTTCGTCCCTGCTGGTGCATAAAATCAAAATTTCACCATAATCACCAATTGTGAGGTCTTTTGCAGTATTGTAGTTGATAAATAAGGATTGGTAAATCGGGTCCATCTCTCTTTCTACAACAGTTGCCTTTTGAGCGAGTGGATTGACGGGCGGAGTAGTATTTTCAACCAGTTGAACTGTAATGTTCTCATACACCCTGAGAACCTGCTGAACTGCATTGTATCGGAAAGGGAAAACATAAACTGTTGTTCCGCGCAGATCACGTACTATAAAAGGTGATGTATTTGTCGCAAAGTTTTGCGGATACCAATTATCCCTTATCGATGAAGGGGCAATTTCGTAGGGTATCGTTGATGGATCCTGATCACGGTATATCACACCACGTGAAGGAAGCATGGGATTGGTTACTGTGTATTCAACATAGTCACCTTCGATCACTTTCAATGTAACATTTTTTTCTGCAGATAACTGCACCGATGCGTGTAAAAATGGAAGTTCGGCAAACCCTTTCTTATTGGTATTAACACTTCCGTCAAAAACTATTTTGGTAAACGTCTCACCTTCGGAGGTGAACGTGGTCAGATCATAATCTCCAAGATCAAATTGAAGTTCATATGTTCCTGTCTCAGGCTGGTTGAAGTTTACTTCATAGCCTGAATCTGCCAATAATGCAGTAATACTGATTGTAAAAAGAATTGATAATAAAATGTTTTTCATAATCATGAATTTATTTAAGCTAAAATCTCCCGGATATATACGGGAGATTTTAAATAAGTTTCAAACTTTATTTCGAATGAATGATACGTTTAAGTTGAGAGTATTCCTGGGTTTCAATCCTGATAAAGTAGATTCCG
The DNA here is from genome assembly GCA_020438135.1 of Bacteroidales bacterium. Classification (GTDB taxonomy): domain Bacteria; phylum Bacteroidota; class Bacteroidia; order Bacteroidales; family JAADJA01; genus JAADJA01. The sequence continues at coordinate 24,966 of JAGQVF010000127.1, forward strand.
TTTTCAAGATCACGGGTATTGATATTGACGCGATGTGTTCCTGCAGCGACATTCTGCCTGGTTTCCATCGACCGTATCGTCTGCCCGAATGTGTTGAATATGCTGATGGTAACAGCACTATTCCCATTTACAGAATAATCAACTGTTAATTGGTCCCTAAAAGGATTTGGATATACATTCACCGTTTGTCCGGTGTTGAGTTCAATAACGCCGGTATAAATAAAATGTATTGCTTCAGAAGGCTCTGATTCACAACCGGAATCATTGGTTACCATCACATAATAATCGTCGGTTGCATTCGGCATATACGATTGCTGAACGGCTCCTGGTATTGCTCCTTCTGAATTATACCATTGGTTTCCTGTTGAGGCACTGGAAACAAGAACATTGTTATTTTGTGTGATGGTAGGTTGTTCAGGTACTTCATTTACAGTAATCTCAATTTCGTCAGTAACAGTGTTTTCACCATCATCCGCAGTTACAGTATAGGTAGTGGTAACGGATGGAGTTGCAACAGGATTTGCAATATTTGGATCGCTTAGTCCTGATACCGGGTTCCAGCTGTATGTAAATTCGCCTGTACCACCTACTGCAAATGCGTTTAACTGAGTGCTTTCGCCTATGCAAATTTCATCAGGACTGGCAGATGCAAATACACCCAATGGAGCAGAGCCTGCAAATGGGGGGAATACGATATAATCTATCCATGCACAATCTTCATTGGATGAAACGGAGTAATCTTTTTCATAGGCCCATTTAAAGGTATGCACACCTGCAGTTACAGCAAATGTTTCGAGTGACCATGATCCCTGTCCGTCCCATTCTCCTTCCATAACTCCGTCAATATAAAAACGTAGGAAGTCATACCCATCTTCGGATGATACTTTTTGGTAGAAGGAAATTTCATCATCCACAGAAATATCCATGGTAATCATGATACTTGATGATTCGTTGTGAGAAATTGTGCCAGATTTAGCCGAATAGTTTCCTTCATAGGTTCCGGTTTCAACCATTGTCCAGTTAGCATTTCCGCCAAATTCCCAGGCATAAGCGTCAAATCCGCCGGTTTCGAAATCTTCGATCATTAAACCGATGTTAAACGACAGAACTGTGTTGTATGCATAGGGTGAAGATTCAACATTATAGTTAGCTGTAACAACTTCTCCTAAGGGAGCAGCGGCATCAACCGATATGCTGAAAACAGCATCTTTGGTAGATCCTGCTTCGATTGTTTCAAGATCAAAGCTGGCATTGTTGATGGTGATCATCGGATTCGAGGTCATCATCATTGCCATGGTATTCAATGCATCAGAATTACCTTCGTTTACGTTCGGAATAATCACATTAACCATTTCGCCCGGGTCGAGTCTGCCGTTGTTGTTTCCGGCTGCATCATCTATGGTGTAACTCATTGCACTTAGTACAGGTGCATTCAGCAAAACACTGAACTGACCCGACCAGGTTTCTGATCCATTAGTAATTTCAATGTCGAATTGAACCATGTGTTGATCAGGCACCATTTCATCCACTGTAAATGAAAAAGCTTCTTCTTGCATACTTGTATTTCCGGAAGTAATATCGGGCCAGGTTTGACTTCCTGAGTCAATACTTACATATTCATCGTCAGTCGAAATTGTTGCCGTTAAATTTGAAGCTGTTTGGTTACCCAGATTTTCGAGGGTAACATCCAGCATGATATATTCGTCGAAATCAACCAAACCGTTGTTATTTCCGTCGCTGTCGTCAATTTCATAAGTATCAAATAAAACATATGCGCCATTTGGAGAGGCTACTGTAACACTTCCTATGTAGGGCTGCAGGTTTTGACCTGTAATAACTACATCCGCATCGCCCGGCACAGTAATCGGGTCGAACATGGTTACTTCCGCAAAACCACTTGCATCAGCAACACCTACGCCATGCAAAACGCCATCCTTTGAAATAGCTACATATGCATAAGGATCTGTATTAACTTCGAATGTTGAAACACTAAGAGGCATCAGTGCCTGATAGTTTGCCGTTGTGGTTGGTGGCTGTGAAAAATAGATCATTAAAGAGGGATCTCCCATCAGATGGTAAATTTCCCAATAATAGGTTTCAAGGCTTGAACCTGCCTGTGTTACAGCCATGTTTCCTGCCTGAACCATTTGACCCTGGGTAATATACCAATCGCCAATATCCTCGCCATTATCATGGAAAGCCCGATCGTAGGCTCCGAGATTGTTTGGATTATAAACCGGGTTGGCTGATATATTTTCCATTCCAACACCCCACCAGAAGTCTTCGTCCCAATAGGTGCTGTTTGATCCTCCGATATATCCAACTGCCCCTTTGTTGGCAGCTCTTAAAATTTCTTCTCCGAAACAATTGGTCTGAAACTCAACGGATGAGCAACAGTTACCGACCATCAGGCAATACTTACTATCGTTTGATAATGGACCGATATCAGCAATCGTGAAAGAAGGATCCGCCCAGCCAATGGCGCTACAATGTGCTGTGTAATTCGCATAAGCAACTCCATCACTCACATTCTGATGAATATTTTGACTATAATTTCCACCTCCCGGTTCGGGTTGCAGATAAGTGTGCGATGTGAGACCATGAGCTGCATTGAAATAATAATTTGTTCCATAGTTAATCTGCCCGTTACCCCATGTAGTGGCATGTGAAGCATCGGCTCCTGCAATCATTACCACTTCATCGAGGAAAGAAGGATCCGGGAACAGGTATTGTTCGTATTCGAGGGTTTTGTCGATCTGTGGTTGCAGATGTCCGAGGTTTTCTGCACTAAAACGTCCATAAAAACACTCAGGATAAATATCTCCTGAACCATCGAAAGTATTATAATAAAGATCGGTTATATGATAGCTTGATGTTCCGCTAAAAGCAGGAATCTGATTTATGTCTCCTACAAAAAGCACAAAGGATTGGGGATAATATCCGGCAGGTGGATTGTTATAAAAATCCTGCAGATAACTTTTAATTGAAGTTGTTGTGCTTCCAACCGATGGATCATCCGTATAGGCTTCTACTACCTGGAAGCCTTTTTTTGTTTTCCATTCGATAAATGGTTGCAATGCATCTTCAAACATCGGATCAGAAACCACAATGTATGTAGCAGGCTCATCCATAATCAGTTCCTTACCGTTACCAGCCGGCTTGTAATTAATTAACTGATTAAACATGCCACTGAAATAAGGTGAGTACCCTTCTTCTTTTTTCAGAATGGTGGTCGCAATGTCTCCTCCTGTGAATTGAATGTTCACTTTCAGATTGTTATATACCTTGATCTGGTTTTTAACCGGGTTGTAATAAACAGGCGCAATTTCCACACGGGCTAAACGAACACCACGCATGGTGCCAAGATCTACAACATTAACTTTTGGTAACCCGAGAAAATCGTCGATTTGGTATACATCCTGATTGTAAACAAATTCAACATCTTCAGGATTATCAATACTTTTACTCAGTGAAGGTTGAACAGGCAAGACCGGCTCGGTGATCCCGTAGTCGTCCAGATTGATAATACTGAAATCCTCATACAGCAATTCCACATCGTAGGTGGCACCGTAGGGTACTTCAATTAGTTTCTTGATCACCGGGAGTTTGGGATTTCCTTCGATGATGGTCGAACTGTAGTTGTTCACACTGAACATAGTGAAATACCCTTCTTTTGTTTTTACACGCATGAAATCAATGTCAGACAGAACATTGTCAAGTTCAAGTTGCGTATAAGTGCTTTTCAGCACCGTAAGCTCCGTAGATGAATTGTCAGTGATACTGATATTTCCTGCAAACACAAATCCACCTGCTGAAAAAAGTAATACTGCCAACAAGCGGAAAATTCCTAGAAAAGTAGTCTTCTTCATTCCTAACTTATTTTGTTAAATATTTGATATTAATCGCTTTGCGAACGAGCAAAAATAAAAAATAAATATGTAAAAACCTAATTGCTTTGCATAGACAAGAAGGTTATTGAAAAAGTTGTCAGTTTGTAGATTGAATTACTGGCTTCTTGTAAATTCAGAAACCCTTTGTGCGAGATATTTTTGAGAGATTTGCCGGACCGGGATCCAGGCCGAAATGAACCCAATTAAAAAAACTGTTAAAAAAACCAGTGCAAAATCCGTGGCTATCATTTTAACCGGATACCAGGGAACAATGAAAGCATTGGCATCACCCAGTCGCACTAATCCAAAAGTCTGCTGTACATAACATAACAGAAAACCCAGGATCAGACCAAGTATTCCGCCGGTCAGCGAAACCAGCATTCCTTC
>JAGQVF010000127.1:29343-29501 GCA_020438135.1 Bacteroidales bacterium
GAACCGATCACATTAAAAGCCGCGATGATGATGATGAAGGTGAGGATGATAAAAATGGCCCACTTTTCTGAATTCATGATCCTGTAGAGCAGTTCCTGTTGCTGAAACCGGTTTTTTACCACAAAATTTTCTCCAAGGATATTTTCAATCCGGTCCTG
>JAGQVF010000128.1:0-11825 GCA_020438135.1 Bacteroidales bacterium
CCTTGTTTGATCAATGCCGCCGCGATTTCCGCCTGAATATCCGAAAACCCAACCACCAGGTCGGGTTTCAGTTCGAGGATTTTATCGATGTTAGCGGAGGTGAAAGCTGAAACCACCGGTTTTTCCTTGCGGGCCTGTGAGGGCCGCACCGTGAAGGTTGTGATGCCTGCAATGCGATGCTGTTCGCCGAGCAGGTAAAGGGTTTCGGTGGGTTCCTCCGTTAAACAAACGATCCGTTTCGGATAACGATCTTTCATTTTTTTACCGCTTCTTTGATCACCGATTCGTATTCGGGAAAATATCGTGAAATGACGGGTAATTCAAATTCGCGGAAGATCATCGTATTGCTTTCCCTTTCCAGTAAAAATTCAAAGGATCTTCGGATCAACTCCTCCTTGCTGATCTTGCCTTCCGCGAGGGTTATATAATATTTTTCGTTGAGCGTAACCTTGTGTTTTGTTTGCGTTGAAGCCGAAACAGTTACTTCAAATTCGTGATCGTTAATTTTTATTACTTCAATCATAGTAGCATTTTTTAGTTGATCAACGGTTCTTCCGGTTCGAGTCTTGCATTTGCTATACCGGTTTTTCCTTCAAATGTGATGATTTGATGTAAGGGTGAGTTCAGTGAAGGGAAATTTCCTTTCAGCACGTTGTTGGGACGGGTTCCTTCAAATCCAAGGTAGGAGTATTTGCCGTAATGCGGTAATAACCTGGCCAGGCCGGGAATGGCTTCCTGGATGTTTGTTCCGATGAAACCGAGACTATACGCATTGTTTCCGGGATTCGGAACAGCATAAACCAATGAGCCGGATTTTGATAATTCCAGAATTTGAGAAACATTTTCAGGCCCCAATGAAGTAGCATAATTTTCAGCAATTAGAAACTGATCTGCAAATTTGTTTTCGAACCCGATCACCCACACCGATTGATCTTCAGGAAGTTCATCAATTTCGGAGTCAAGAACGATTTGAAGTTTCTTACCCTGCACTTCCTGCGATTTTTGCCATGTTTCGGCGAGCTCACGATAGGCTTCCTGGTTTGAACTTTTTGCCGGCAATATGATCTTTGCATCCCTGCTTCCAAATAGTTGTGACAGGGCAGGAGGGACCTCTGCTTTATCCAGTTTCCTGAAAACATCAAATTGCGGATCAATTTCAATTTTTACGGGTAACTCATCTGTATGAAGCGTGAATTTTTGTTTCCGGAGATCCATAGCAATCATTTTCTTCACAACACTGTTTTCGGAATAGATGGCCACAGGAACATTGATAAAAAACGGATCTTCCGACTGGGTTTGTTCCAGGGTGAAATGGGTTTTAAAGACTTTGGCCTCTTTTTTAACTGTAACATCGGAAAGCGAAAGTGCCGGTGCACCTTTGCGCTCAGTCCATTGGCTGAAAAACGGTTCGAGCTTGATCCGGGTCACTTCTTCAAAAGACTTCCGGATATCCATGTAGGAAGCAATCGTAAATTTGTTGTTCTGATAAAAATGCTGGTATGCTTTTTTAAATAATGAATCACCCACCTCTTTTCGCAACATATGATTCATCATCAGGCATTTTCCGTAACCAACGGCCTCTTCAGCCGAATTGTGCCTCGAACGGAATTCGATCAGCGGAAAATCGTTGTTTTCGTTCACATAATCGGTAAATTTCTGCAAAGTAGTCTGACGGTATTGCGCACCCTGTCCCTGCTGCTCTTTCATGAGGTGATCGGCCATGTAAGCTGTTATCCCCTCGCACCAGTTTCCGCTGTGTACATCCACATACACCGAATTTCCCCACCAATTGTGCAAAAGTTCATGCGGATAAGAAGTATAGAGAATAAATGGCAAGCGGATCACTTTTTCACCCAAAAGCGTGAATGAGGGCATGCCGAAACCGGTTTCCCAGAAATTTTCAACCAGGGCAAATTTGGTGTACGGATAGGCCCCCACCAGGTTTTCATACATTTCGATGTACTGTGCCGTTACGCCGATATAGCGGTTTGCAAGTTCTTCGTCAGGGGTTCGCAGAAATGCCTGTACGGCAATGTTGCCGGCCATTTGCTCGTATTCGGTAAAGTGAGCTGCGATCAGGTAAGCTTCTTCATCTGGATTGGGGGATTCGTAGCGAACGGTGCGTTTTTCACCCGAAATTTCATTTTGTGTCCGTTTTCCCTGTGAAACCACACTCCAATCAGAAGGTAGCGTCACCTCAAGATTAAAAGTAAAAAGGGGTTCTTCAAAATCGGGGAGCCACAATGTGGAACCGCCGAGGTACACGCCATCTGCTGTGATCAGGCCGCTGGTTTCGCTGAAACCACGGGCAACAGCGGCTGCATTTTCTTCGATCTGATCGTTGATAACGCCTGAGTAGCTGAATGGAACGGTGAAGGTTTCCGATCCATTTTTTTCGATGACCAGCGAATAGTCCGATGAAAATTCGTTTGTGCTTTCCTGCGTCAGTTCGATATTTTCGTCTGTGATCGAAACCTCCAGGCTTGTATTGAGTGAGAAAATCAGTTTCCCGTTTGCCGGGATCATGGTTGCCGGAATTTTTACTTCATCTGTAACTGTAATCGTATGGTTCTGAATATCCAGATCAGCGTGAATTTCATGGTGGATCATTTGCGAAAAGCCGCTAGTCTGACAGAATATAAGAAAGAGTATAAGTTGAATTTTTGCAGTCATTGTAGAAAATATTTTATAAAAATCAAGTACTTGCGAAGGTACTGTTTTTTGAGAGATGGATTCAGGGAATTGTTTAGAATTAAGCACAAGCCTAAGCTAATATGAAAGAATAAGAAGTTCGGTTTTCCGATTTTCGATATTGAAATATAAAAGCTGTCTTACAGCACCTCATACACAAACATCGGGTATCCTTTTTCTCCGGTATCCGGGTTGTAGAAATTAACAAACCTGAGCTTATAATAAATTTCATCTTTTGTTCGGATCAGATAAGTCCGGTTGGAGACGATCTCGTAATAAACATTGCCCGATCCCACATCGCCGATGATATCCTTCCAGTCGTATCCGATAAAATCCCAGGCAATCGAATAGTCAACATTCTGTGCTGTTTCCAGGGTAATGTCATCATAGTTTTGAATGGTGTCGACAGCCATTTTTACATTTCCATAATTGGAGAGCACACCTGTAACGAGATAGGGATAAGGTTCGCCGTTATCAGTGAAAAGCAGGGTGGTATATTGCGTAAAAAACAGATCCCACTTATTTACGTCCGGTTCAAGTCCGGTAAGCTGACTGTTATCATCGAATGAAAAGAAAGCATGTTTTTTATTGTTTTCCTTTGAAAGGCTGAATTCCCCCTGGTTTTCGTTGTTGAAATCTGCATATGAAAAAGTGTATGTGTTTTTATCCACTTTGCTGAATTTCACTTTTTTCAATCCACGATTGTTGCCCAGGTGATCGATGCCCCGGTTAAGTATGTACACGGCATTTTCGTAAACGGTATCGTTTCCTGTGATGCTTAACCAGTTGCCAATCGAGGTCGAATCAGGATTGCCGTTAGAATTATCAAACTTCCAGGGAAGCCCGGTGGTGTCGGTCACTGCTTCAAAATCTTTTTCGCCGGTATTGGCAGCCATCATAAAAGCAGATGTGTTCAGACGGATGTGCCATCCCGAGTCAGCCGATTCAAAAACCAGGTCGTAGGTGTTTTTGTCGATTTGGGTAAGCTTTTTATTTTCCGACAAATTGAAGTGATATTGGTATTGATAATATTTGCCCATTTCGATGGTTGTGGTTTGCATCGGAAATGGTGGCATCGGGTCATCTTCCTTAAAGCAGGAAGTGAGTATGATAATAATAGCAGCTATACCAATAATTGTTCTTAACATTTTAAAATTTATTGATTTGATAGGATAACCCGGCGAAATAGGTGCGCCCATAACCGATAATGGAACCGCCGTCACCACCTCCGCTGTGTGGTGTTCCGAAAGCACCCCCACCGGATGAATACACCGAGGTTACATTAAAAATATTCTTAATTCCGGCAGTTACCTGCAAACGATTTTGCATAAAGCCTTTTTTTACGGTCATATCGAGGGTATTGTAATCAGCGATATACCCTTGTTTAACTTCACCATCTTCATCCGGATAATACTGTGGTTGTTTGCCAGTATATTTGTAAAATAAGGATATTTCACCCTGGTATTTTTTTATGCGATAGGTAACGCTTGAGCTTACATCATTACTATATACAAACTCACTTATTGTTTCAGATTCGCCCTGGATCATATCTTTTATTCCGGTTCTCGAATAACCGATTGTCCATTTGAATTCAGGATACAGATCGTAAAAAAGTTCCGTTTGAAATCCCTGTGAAATATAGTGGTCAATATTTATATAGGTAAATTGTATACCGCTTATCTGCGACAGTTTGATGATGTTGTTGATCGAATTGTAAAAAAGGTCGACATCGAGTCCGAAGTTTGCTTTGCCAGCCTCATTGTGATATCCCAGTGAGAAAAGCACGTTGTGTGAATCTTCTGCTTTCAAATCGCTGTTTCCCAAAATGTCGTGGTTCACATCCACAAAAAGCAGATACAATTCTTTGAGTGAAGGTGCTCTGAATCCTCTTGAATAGGATGCCCGGATGGTGGAATTCTCCATTGGATCCCATTTGACATTAAGTGAATAAACAAGTGGAGCATTGTATTTCGTGTTGTAGATAAATCGAACGCCGGGTTGTAAAGTGAATGTTGCTACCGGATCGATCTTCAGGCTCAGGTATGCTGCATAATCGCCGATCTGCTGGTCTTTGTTTTCTATTTTTTCACCATGGGCTGTTTCGAGGTTTATATCCACTCCAAACTGGTAATTGAAATTCTGGTCGTCAGCACTTTTGCTTAATTCCCCTCTGAAATTCAAAGCGTTAAAAATAGTTGTGTCCTGATCACCCGGGTTTGGTGTAAGGTTTTTATTCAGGGTATGAAGATTTTTATAGTAGGTGTTTTTCTTGCGTTCGAAAATATTGTAGGCAGCAATCACTTTCAGGTATCTGTATTCTCCAATTTTAGCCGAGAAGTCAACGCTATTGTCGATGCGTTGGGTTGTAAAATAACTATCGAATGCAAAATGGGGTTCAATCACATTTCCTTTGCTCCAGATCAGTTCATTAAAATAGGAGGGTGAATATTTGATTTTATATTTGGGATGGTCATAAATATAATAACCATCCAAGGTATATTGTCTTCTTGGCTTCCAGGTTGGAGATCGTAATGAATCAATTTCAGAATAGCCGCTGAAAAAGTTCCGGGCAGCAGATACTCCGAAAATATTTCTTTTTTTTCGGCCGGAGGCAGAAGCATTAAAATTATAAGTGCCGACCGATTCAACGTACGTTTCAGCCTGGGCTGTAAAGGGTGTATTTTTATTTTCTTTTGTAATGATGTTTACGACCCCGGCCAGTGCATTGCTTCCATACACCACTGACATCGGACCTTCGATCACTTCCACATGGTCCACATTGTTCAAATTCAGTTGAGCAAGATCCACATTGCCGTTCAACCTTCCGATGACGGGCACACCATCAACGAGAAATTTGACATGTTCGCCGCTCAATCCGCGAATGCTCATGCTTGATCCGAGTGCAGCATCCTGGTCGATACGAATATTCAATTCATCAGAAAGTAATTCAGAGAGGTCGTTTGCTGCCTTCCGGTCAATCTGTTTGGCCCCGAGAACCTTTACCTTGTAGATTGATTTGTCAACCCGTTGGGGCTTATATTGTGCCGTAACCACCACTTCGCTCATATCGAATATGGTAGGTTGCAAATTGAAAGTTTTGCTTTGTCCCGGACTTATTGAATCAAAAAGTGTTTCATAACCGATGTATGAGATGGCAATTTTCGATTTTTGGGTGGCAATATTTTGTGCATTTCCCTTTTCATCCGTAATCTCATGCTCCTGTTTTCCGTCATTTTCTTCAAAGCACACATGTGCATACGGAATCGGTTCACCGGATTTTGCATCCAGCAGTTTGATCATCGCCTGCTGGCCGGACACATGTTGTCCGGCCAAAAAGCTGATGAATATTATGAAAGAAAGTTTGAAAGTCAATTGAATCATGAAGTTATTTGATGAGTAGCTTGTGCGTTGTGGCACTTCCGGCAGTTCTCACTGTCATCAGGTAAATTCCCGATCTCAGTTTGCTTACATCGTAAGTAATTTTTTCAGTAGTCAGGTAATCTTCAATCACAGTTTTGCCACTCAGATCAGAAATCTGAATATGAATATTTTCATTCGGATCTTTGTTTTCCAAAGTGATGTAATCCGATGCCGGGTTGGGATAAATAAGTATGTTAAACGGTGAAGTTAAGTTATCAATTCCGGCAGGTGAAACAAGTGATTTTTCGAATGAGAAAATTCCTGTCATGGAACCTTCCCAGGTCAGAAAATGAAGTTTATGAATGTTACCTTCCAGGTCCTGGACAAAAAATACTGTAGAATCTTCAACCATCCATCCGGTGGTAAAATCAAATGATTTCCAGTCGTAGCCAATGGCATTTCTGCTTGAATCGATAGGCATATCCATCCAGTCAGCAAAATCGGGACTTACCATATCGAACCTGTTGGCTGCTGCATTGATATTGGTTAATCCACCGGTAACAATATAGTTTGTATCACCTTCAAGCACTTCGTTGTATTTTGTAAAAAGGATATCCCATGAATCAGAAGCCGGTTCACGGTCGCGAACCACCTGATCCATCATCGAATAATAAACGAAATTTTTACTGGTATAAGGGTTGCAATCAACTGTTTCTTCTATCACGTTTGAACCATCGAGGTTAGCATACCTGAATTTGAACATATTCATTGCAGAAAGTTTTTTCACCATCCAAAGTTTTTTAAAACTGCCGTCGGAAAGTTTTACAATAAAAAGTGAATCCCCGGTAAGGTTATGGGTCACCATGTTGTAAATTCCCCAGCCATAGTCGGGATGACCTTTTGCGTTGCGGTTAAATGCACCTAACTCCCAACTTTCTGTTGAATTCATCATTTTTGGCCAACCTGCCAAACCGGTGGTGTCGATGGCATCCCAACCGGAGGTGTCGGCATTTGGATAGGTATAGAGCACAACTCCGTTTCCATCGTTGGTGATGATACCATCCGAGAAGGCATGGGTGTAAAATGCAATGTCCCAGTTGGTGCGGTCAACATTTGCCACCTCGCCGTTTTGCATGCTGTAAAATATATCGTTGCTATATCCGGCACCTAAATTTAATGTTTCTGTGGTTTGTCCGTTTGTCATTGTTATCGACAAGAAGAAAATTACTACTAAACTAAAGTATTGATTGTAAAATCGTTTCATGTTAAAAATTTAAGATGTTAATTGAAAAAAATGAATGAATTGTTAAACATTACAGGTTTCATCATACAAATAAAACCGCAAAGTCAATTTTTGGGGAAAGTAGGATTTAAGCCATGGGTGGCCCCCGGAGCAGGTTTTCGCTTCGATATTCCGGAGTGATCAGGTCAAAAAGATAGCGCGAAAAGATCGACTTTTCGCTGAGTTGAAGCTGCGTAGGTAAACTGTTTGAGCGGTTGAGCTCGGCTAAAAGATCCACTCCGCCTGAAGTATTGGCTTTTTCGATCAGCCGGATGCTTTTTTTGAGTTCTTTGCCGGTTTGGGTAACCACAACCTGCCAAAGGTCAACCTGTTTGTGAAAAACATACCGCTGGTGGAATTCGATAAGCGAACCCGCCATGATCCACAACAGTGCGAACACCATCAGGATTTTACTAAATTTATGCAGTATATTTCTAAACATCTGAAAGACCTGTTATTTTGATAACGCTGCAAATATATATGCATATTTTAATATGTTGCAACTCTCTATCGAAATATATAATCATTCTAAATAAAATTTATTGTATGTGAGGCAGAAAAGATCGCTATTTAGAATTTATTCAAGTTGGCTTTAGTAAGTTTGCAAAGTATAATAATGTTTTTTTTTTGACTGAGAAAAATTAACGACAATATGAAAACTGGATTTATCGGACTTGGAATTATGGGCAGCCGCATGGCCACAAACCTGATAAAGGCTGATTACACGGTCAATTTATATAACAGAACCAAAAGCAAAGCAGAAAAGATCAGTAGCAAGCGCGGTATTGTGAAAGATTCACCGGCCGAAGTAGCCTACGATTCGGATGTGATCTTTACAATGTTATCGACACCTGAAGCAGTACAGGAAGTTGTTTTGGCCGAAGAAGGCCTGATGGCCGGAATGTCGAAAGGCAAGGTATGGATCGATTGCTCTACAGTAAATCCATCTTTCACAAAACAAATGGCCGATCTCACAGCCGAACTTGGGTTTAATTTCCTTGACGCACCCGTTGCCGGTTCACTGGTTCCGGCCGAAAAGGGTGAACTGGTTTTCCTGGTGGGGGGGAAGAAAACGATTGTGAAATATTGTGCACCGCTTTTTAAGATAATGGGCAGCCGTTTTGTTCATGCAGGCGATGCCGGTATGGGCTCTTCATTAAAGCTGGTCAATAACCTGGTGATGGGTTTGTCGTTTTATGCATTCACTGAAGGCTTGTTGCTAGGTGAATCGCTGGGTATTTCACAGCAACAAATTTTCGATCTGATGGACGGGTCGCCGGTGGCTGCGCAAATGATCAATCTGAAACGGCAGAAAATGGAACAATCGTCGTATGAGCCGGAGTTCCCTTTGCAGTGGTTGCAAAAAGATCTGCATCTCGCTACCCAAACTGCCTATGAACAAGGGATTTCCCTTCCCGGAACAAACACTGTAAAAGAAATTTTTGCACTGGCCAAACAAGCTGGTCTGGCAGAAAAAGATTTTTCTGTGATCTATGATTTTCTGGGTAAAATGAAAAAATAATAAATGATGACTTTTTCAGATATATTTCCAGACAGAAAGCCGGTAATTGGCTGCATTCACCTTTTATCTTTGCCCGGTTCACCCCGCTATTCCGGGGATTTAAAAAAGATTTTTGCAACAGCGCTTGCCGAAGCTGAAATTTATAAACTCAACGGGTTGGATGGGTTGATCATAGAAAATTTCAGAGATCATCCGTTTTATCCGGGTGCATTGCCTCCCGAAACGGTTGCAGCAATGGCTGCCATTGCAAGGGAAGTAGTCAACAGTTTCGATGGCCCGGTGGGGATCAATGCTTTGCGGAATGATGCAGAAGCTGCGATGGCTATTGCTACGGCATCTGGAGCGGATTTTATCAGGGTGAATGTACATACCGGAGCGGCCGTTACCGACCAGGGCGTGATTGAAGGCAAGGCACATGAAACCCTTCGGCTCAGAAAAAATTTGCATTCTGAAGTGTTGGTTTTTGCCGATGTGCATGTGAAACATGCTTCACCCCTCGGAAACAGAAGCATTGAACAGGAAACAATCGAAAATACCGAAAGAGGAATGGCCGACGGGCTGATCGTGTCAGGAACCGGAACCGGTATGGAAACCGCACTGGCCGACGTGAAAGTTGTTAAACAAAATTCGCACCTGCCGGTTCTTATTGGCAGTGGCACTACCATTGATAATATCCATGAACTACATTTACTGGCTGATGGTTTTATCGTAGGTAGCTTTTTTAAGAAAGATGGAAAAGCGGTCAATGAGGTGGATCCGGACCGTGTGAAAAAATTTATGGACAGGTACAAACTTCTTTGATTTTAATTTTATGGAAAACCGATTTAATGATCGATATAAAACCGGAGATTTGCCTTGGGACTTGCGGAAAGCCGATGCAAACCTGATCAGAATGGTCGGCAAGACAGGGATTAAACCATGCAACGTGATTGATGTAGGTTGTGGAACCGGCGATAATGTTTTCTGGTTTCAGCAACAAGGATTTAATGCAACAGGCATCGATTATTCACCAGAAGCGATCAGGATTGCACAAGAACGAAAAAATGGAAACGAGCCGGATGTTCAGTTTGATGTTGCCGATATTTTAACCGGTCCATATCAAAACACTCATTACGACCTCGTGTTTGACCGTGGTTGTTTTCATACATTTGGTTCGGATGAAGAGAGAACGATCGTAGCACAAAACATTCATGGCATGCTCAAATCCGGCGGTCACTGGCTTTCACTAATCGGCAGTTACGACGACGGAAGACTTGAGATAGGACCACCCAAACTTAAAGCAAAACAGGTTATTGATGCAATTGAGCCGTGGTTTGAGATCCTTCATCTTGAGCAAAGTTATTTTGATTCGACAACTCCGGATCCATCAAAGATTTGGATTTGTTATTCACGCAAAAGAAAAATATAAACTTCAATATAGAAACATGGCAAAAATTCTGGTACTTGCATTTTTGGTTTTGGCAACAGCCAAGGCCTGCGACACCAAAACCGCCGATGGCATGGACAGTGCTGTCATCACCAAAATTGATAACCGCGATTGCGCTTGTTGTGGTGGCTGGGTAATCGAAATAGGTGCGGAAACCTATCGTTTTTATGATGTGCCGGAAAAAAGTGATGTTGAGGTTTCCACTGAGAAACTTCCAATGGAAGTGAAACTACGTTGGAAGAAATCTGAAAATGCATGCATGGGAGATGAAATCGAGATTATCGAAATAAAAGAAAAACAATAGTTTCTCTCAAAAAATTAAGCCTCTCTGCTTATTGAAAGACTGATTCCGTAATTACATTTTTAAGAATTATTTCTCACTTTTTCGCCTATCGATCTCTTTCATGATCAGGCTGAGTTCACGTCCGGTTTGACCGGCGATGGAGGTGTTTTCTTCGGTTCGGCGGATTAGATAAGGTAAAACCGACCTAACCGGTCCGAATGGGACATATTTGGCAACATTGTAGCCTTCATTGGCCAGGTTAAAGCTTATGTGATCGCTCATCCCGAATAGTTGAGAAAACCAGCATCTCTGATCATTTTTCGAAATGTTGTTTTGTTGCATCAGATCGGCGAGGTATTTCGAGCTGTATTCGTTATGGGTTCCATTAAATATGGTGATGCGGTCGATCCTTTCAACACAAAATTTCAGCGCTGCATTGTAGGCATTGTCAGTACTTTCCTTGTTGGGGTGAATAGGATCTGGGTACCCCATTTCTTCTGCCCTTGCCCGCTCTTTTTCCATATAAGCTCCACGAACGAATTTGGCGCCCAGGAAGTAATTCATTTCAAGGGCTCTATTGTATGCTTTTTCAAGAACTTCGGGCCGGTCAACCCGGTACATCTGGTAGGTATTAAAAACAATGGCTCTCTCCTTATTGAATTTTTCCATGTTTTCTTCTACAACCTCATCGATGAAATTCTGAAAAGCTACATCCTCCGCATCAATCAGAATGGGAACACCGTTATCGAATGCCGTTTTGCAAAGTTTTTGAACACGGTTCCGGAAATTTTCTGCCTCCATTTTTTCTATTTCCGAAAGCGATTTTCCGGCACTTGCTTTTTCAAGAATATGTTCATAGGTAAAAGCTGTGGGTTTAAATACAGCAAAAGGAACATTGGGATCTTTGGCCGCATTGTGAATGGTTTTGAGGGTCTCGACCATGGCTGCTTCAATCTCTTCAGCGTTTTCAGTCCCTTCGATGGAATAATCCAAAATAGCCCTGACATTAAATTTTTCAAGGGTACGAACATCCGTCATACAATCTGCAATGGTTTCTCCTCCTACAAAATGTTTATATATGGTTGGTTTAACGGCCCAGGCAACCGGTAAATGCAACTTTAAAGCAACCTGTGAAAGCTTTTTACCCAAATAAACAAGGGTGTTGTTGCTGATCATATTAAAAAGCATGTAAGCCCTTTTCAAATCCCTGTCAGATTTGCTTTTGAATGCTACTTCGGTATTTTCGAATGAGATCATATTT
>JAGQVF010000128.1:11833-15459 GCA_020438135.1 Bacteroidales bacterium
AATGTTCAATGTTCAATGTTCAAGGTTCAAGGTTGTTGTTCAGTAAAGTTTGTTACCTTGTATGCCTGAAATTGCCAACCGTTTCAAATTAATTTTCAACCGGCAACGGTGTCAAAATTATAAAATATGATGACATTTTCATCTTTTTGCATCATTGCTTTGATTTGTGGAAATAATTTTTAAATTTGCTTGGATGGAACAAACGATCGTAAACTCTAACGGATACTCGATTTTTATTGGAAACGATGTATTCGAAACCATCCGCTCTTTTCTTCTCCAATACGAATTCAAGGAAAACCGGATTTTTGTGCTGGCAGATGAAAACTCCCGCAAATACTGCCTTCCAAGGTTAATGAGCAATATACAATTGTTACAGAAGGTTCACATCATTGAAATACCAAAAGGGGAAGAGGAAAAGAATTTTGATACCTGTGTGAAGATTTGGAAAGAACTAACGAAAAATCAGGCCGACCGTAATTCGGTATTGATTAACCTGGGTGGAGGTGTGGTGAGTGATATCGGCGGCTTTGTAGCGTCAACTTACAAAAGGGGTATCCGTTATGTGAATATTCCTACTACACTGCTTGCAATGGTAGATGCTTCTGTTGGTGGAAAAGTGGGAATTGATCTGGAAAATATTAAGAACCAGGTGGGGTTGTTCTCGAATCCGCAGGTTGTTTTTATTGTTCCTGAATTTCTCGATACTCTTCCCGAAAGGCAGTTGCTGAATGGATATGCCGAAATCATTAAACACTCACTGATTTATGAAAGACAATATTGGGAAGATCTTTCAACCAAAAATTTCAAAGACATTTCCGCCTGGAAGGAATTGATCGACTGGTCGATCGAGATCAAGAATTATTTTGTTATGGAAGATCCGCTTGATACAGGTTTCAGGAAAGTTTTGAATTACGGTCACAGCATTGGTCATGCCGTTGAAACATTTTCTTTACAAAATGATTCCGATCCGTTGCAGCATGGCGAGGCCATTGCCATCGGGTTAATCTGTGAATCTTATATTTCGAGCAAGATCAATGGATTGCCTAAAAGTGAGTTTGATGAAATTGCCCATTACATTGCCTCGAATTTTAACCACTATCCGTTTCGTTCCGGAAATTTTGACCTGATCCTTGAAAACCTGCAGCACGATAAGAAGAATACAAGGGAAAATTTTCAGTTTACTTTACTTACCAATATCGGAAACAGCCGTATAAACCAGGTAGTTAGTTCGGGACTTATTAGTGAAAGCCTCCGTTTTTACCAGGATATGAAATGGTAATTCATTATGAACAACCTGCTGATAAAATCCCTCTCGGACAAGATACGGGCTCGCCCGGCTTTACCTGCCTCGAAGAGCATTTCGAACCGGGTGCTGATCATCCGGTTTTTATCAGGCGCCCACATCTCACTCTCCAATCTTTCTGATTCTGATGATACACAACTTTTAATCAGGTTATTGGAACGAATCAGATCAACGTCAGATACCAAAAAAGTGCTTGAACTCAATTGTGATAATGCAGGTACCGTTTTGAGATTTCTTGCCGCTCTGCTGTCGGCAAAACCCGGCAAATGGTTACTAACCGGCTGCGATCGCATGCTGGAAAGACCGATTGCCCCGCTGGTAGCAGCACTAAAAAGCCTTGGAGCCAAAATCATTTGGAAAGGTGAAAAGGGATTTCCTCCTATCGAAATAAGCGGAAAAAAATTGAAGGGAGGAAAGATTAAGGTTGATGCAACCCAAAGTAGTCAGTTTATCACAGCTTTGATGCTGATTGCACCACAGTTGGATGAAACACTTACTGTCGATCTGCAAGGTCAGGTTGGGTCGATGCCATATATTACAATGACGGCAGGACTTTTGGAACACTTTGGAGTTTCCGTAAATATTGATAACCAGGTTATCCAAATAAAACCTGGGCCTTATTCGGAAAATGAACTGCACATCGAGTCCGACTGGTCTTCTGCTTCATTTTGGTATGAAATGGCTGCCTTATCAAGGGATTCTGATATTTTTCTAAAAGGATTATCGGAGGTCAGTTTGCAGGGCGATTCGATTTTACCTGAAATATTCACTTCATTTGGCGTTAAAACAGTGGCTGAAGAAAAAGGAATTCACCTGTTGAATACAGGAGAGATTGCGAAAAAGTTTATTTTCAATTTTGCCAATCATCCTGATCTGGCTCTGCCTGTTATTGTTACCTGCGCCGCCCTTGGAGTTGAAGGGATATTTTCAGGATTGCATAATTTACGGCTAAAGGAATCGGATCGTTTAGCTGCCATTTATTCTGAACTCAGCAATGCCGGTTATTCTCTTGAAATTTCAGACTCAGTGTTGAAACTTTCCGGTAAAGCAGGTTCCAATGAAGATCAGGAAAGTCCAGATGAGAGAAGAAACGATGTTTCCATTTTGCATTTTAAAACCTATCAGGATCATCGTATGGCCATGGCGCTGGCACCCCTCGCTTTGCTTGGAAAACCAGTAGTTTTAGACAGTCCGGATGTTGTAGGTAAATCTTATCCTGCGTTTTGGGATCATCTTTTACAAACCGGTTGTTTTGCAATTGAAAGGAATTTTAAGTCTGTATAAGTCACCTGGGTAGCTAAAGCCAAAAATCGTTTCCGAATCACAGATAATTTTAAATATCTTTGTTTGCCTTTAGGAATTAGTATATGACCGTTGATATTTTCATTCCCTGCTTCATAGATCAGATTTACCCGAACACGGGTATGAATATGGTAAAAATCCTGGAAAAATGTGGAGTGAAGGTGAATTACAATGATAATCAAACCTGCTGCGGACAGATGGCTTTTAACAGCGGGTTTTGGGATGAAGCCAAAGAACTGGGTGAAAAATTTATCAAAGATTTTCCAAACGATCGTCCGGTTGTGGCTCCTTCAGCTTCCTGCGTGGGATACGTCAGAAATTATTACGGCAAACTGTTTTTCAACACCGGTTTGCACCTGGAGTACAAAAGGCTTCAAAAGAATATTTTTGAATTTACCGATTTTCTGGTTAACCAGTTAAAAGTAACTGATTTTGGTGCATCTTTTGAGCATAAGGTAACCTACCATGACTCGTGTGCTGCCCTGCGTGAATACGGGCTAAAGGATGAACCGAGAACCCTGTTGAAAAATGTTGCCGGAATTCAATTGGTTGAAATGAAGGACAATACGGTTTGTTGCGGTTTCGGTGGAACTTTCGCCGTGAAACACGAAGCCATTTCAGCAGCCATGGCAGAGCAAAAAGTGTTGAACGCCATCGATACGGAAGCCGAATATATTATCTCGACTGATTCATCGTGCCTGATGCACCAGGAGGGATATATCAATAAAAACAACCTCCCGATAAAAACGATCCACATTGCCGATGTGCTGGCTTCAGGCTGGTAAATAATTTTGTAAAATGAAGGTGTCCGTTTTCAATACCATTTTTTTACTTTCATTGATCTTTTCTTTTATTTCTTTAACGGCACAACACAATACTTCAGGTGAGAAACCGAAAATCGGACTCGTTTTAAGTGGTGGTGGAGCTAAAGGTATTGCTCATATCGGGATATTGAAAGCGATGGAACAGGAAGGAATCCGGCCTGACTTTATCACAGGAACGAGCATGGGGTCGATTATCG
>JAGQVF010000129.1 GCA_020438135.1 Bacteroidales bacterium
TTATCATCTGGTTCACTGAACGATTCTCCGGTTTCGGTTTCGTACATCATAGCGGTCCGGGCGTTGCGTATCTGATCTTTCTCAAGATTTTCATCGTTGAAATAGATCAATTCAATCCCGAGTCCTTCTTTTTTTTGTTCCAGCTCAAGAAGCAGGTCGATCTGCCGTTTTTTTGCTTCGCTAAGTGTTGTATCGAGGTAAGCATATTCGATGGAAGAAATGTCTTTTGGATCAACGCTGATCAGTCCGGCTAAAAAATCAAAAGGTGCAGCAGCAACTTTTACAATGAGGTTTTTAAAGGTTGTCCAGATAAGTTTGCCAAGCCTTATTTTCGGATCGTTCAGATCTCCCCTTACAGGAATATCCAGATCAATCACACCATCGCGATCGGTTAAAAGAAAAAGCGCAAATTTCAATGGGAGACTATACAGACCACCTCGTTTTTCGCCGAGTTCAACATTGTGGATCACCAGTTTATTTTCGCTGTTCAGTTGCCCGTTCAGAATTTTTGTCGACCCTTTGTAATACATATCGCCATATAAAATCGGGAAGCCCATATAGTGTCTGGAGTAAATATTCAGATCACTCAACATAAAATCAGTAATCACATAATCGAGTGACATATCCATGGGATCGTAAGGATAATACCCTAACTCAGCTACAAGATTGCCCCTTTCATTCAGCAGCATGGTTGAATAAAAGGTAACCCAATCGGCATCGCTGTAAAGGCTATCCGTACTCATTTCCAATTCACTCAGCTTATATTCGAAGGGTTCGCCCGCGGTGTTGTCGACCAGGTCTATTTTCCCATTCGAAATTTTTAAATGATCAAACCCATAAAAGAGCACTGTAGTTGCGGTATCTGCGGTGGACAAATTCGTGTCAGCAGAAACCTCTTCTTCAGGAAAATAAGAGTAATAATCGGTTGCTTCGATCAGGTTGATGAGCGAATCATTGTAAACTTCTACAAAAAAATAAGGTTCGTTCAATACCAGCGTGTCGAAGGCATAAAATTCGTGGGCATAGTCAATTTTGTTCATCACACCGTGGGCATGGTTTACTTCGAAAAATGGCTGAGCGCGCTGGTCAGTTGTTTTCAGATCGAACAGGTCGAAATTGCCTGATATGATTGCATTTTCGGGCGTGTTGGTGTTGCCGCTGATATGTATGTTGGTGTTGAGCTTTCCCGATAGCGAACCCAGGTTTGCATACTCAAGGGTGTATTCATAAAACGGTTCGAGTTCAAGTTTATCGAGAATGATGTTGGCCTTAAAATCACCACTTTTGGGATCAATAGAAATATCCGACTGAAAAAATCCTCCGTTTTCAAACCAGAACTTTAATCCGGCTTCACTGTCGTGTTCCTGATCCCACGCAATGTAAGGGATAAACAAATCGAGATCGTTGGTGGCAAAGGTTTTATCCATTGAAATATCGGAATATACAAGCCTTGCGCCTTTCATTTCGAGGTTTGACAGAATGAATTTATAGCCTTCAACATCTGTGGTATCAGTTTCCAATTCATCACCTGAATCGAAAAAAGCGACGAGGTCATCAAAATTAAATGTGGAATCATTTTGTATAATCTGTGATGTTAAACCTTTCAGGTACAGTTGTTCGATCACGAAAGTATTGCTGAGTAGTTTCCAGGGTTTCATATCAACCAGCAACGTGTCGAAAGCAGTGAACACTTCTTTTTGATCTGCTTCATACATTTTAAACCCGATCAGTTTTACCGTTCCCGAAAAATAATTAACCCTGAGTTTGTTAAGCTCAATCTTACGACCTGTGAGATCAGGTCCGTTCTTTTCAGCGTATCGTCTGATAATCCCGGGTAACAGCAACATTGCCAGGATAATGATAACGACAAGCAGTGACAGGGTGATGACTATTATTTTTCTTAACATAGCGGTGGTTATGAAATTTTTTTGCAGGAAATACAACACAAAATAACTACAAATAGTTCTGTTATCAAACTAAAATTTGAATCGTATCGGTCGCTGACAACGGTAATTTGCAGAGATTCATAAGAAGGGATAAAAAAAACTGTAATTTACTTTGTTAATGGATTAATTTTATATTTTTGCACACCCAAATCGAGGGGCTGACAAGTTGAAAAACGCGTTCGTA
>JAGQVF010000130.1:0-2305 GCA_020438135.1 Bacteroidales bacterium
ACTATTTCATAAAACATGCAATGATTAATACATAAATTATGTATCATATATTATGTAAAGATTTTTACAATTAATATGAATTATTAAATCTGAAATCTGAGGCAGAAAAACTTCTGAATAGAATCGATTCAGGAATGCAAATCAAAATTATCAATCCTGCAAAAAACAACTTCGTTCCATTTCTCAATAGAACAATTTAGCCATGCAACATTTTAATCCCGCAATGGCAGGACTTCGCTACGCTCAGCAATTTAATCATTTACAATGCAGCTATTCTGCAAACATCGGAAATGCACCCATCATCTCATTCACTTCTTTTTTCACTTTTTCGATGAGTTCTTCATTGTCAATATCGGAGATTACTTTGTCAATAAAATCAACAATCGCCGGCATATGTTCTTCTTTTAAGCCTCTTGTGGTAATAGCAGGTGTTCCAACCCGCAAACCGGAAGTCTGGAAAGGAGACCGACTATCGAAAGGAACCATGTTTTTGTTCACTGTGATGTCGGCCAAAACCAATGTATTTTCAACTTTTCGGCCTGTCAGGTCCGGGAATTTATTCCTGAGATCGATCAGCATCAGGTGATTGTCTGTTCCACCGGATATCACATTGTATCCTTTGTCAGTAAAAGCCTCTGCCATCACCTCAGCATTTTTCTTCACCTGTTTGATGTAATTTTTATAATCTTTTGAAAGAGCTTCTCCAAACGCAACTGCTTTGGCAGCGATAACATGCTCGAGTGGTCCACCCTGAATACCGGGAAATACACCTGAATCAAACAAAGAGGACATTTTACGGATCACCCCTTTGGGTGTGGTTTTTCCGAAAGGATTATCAAAATCCTGCCCCATCATGATGATACCTCCACGTGGTCCGCGAAGTGTTTTGTGGGTAGTGGAAGTAACCACATGGCAATATTTCAGCGGATCATTCAGCAGGCCACAGGCAATCAGGCCTGCGGGATGTGCAATGTCGGCCATCAGGAAAGCCCCGATCTTGTCGGCAATTTCGCGCATCCGTTTATAATCCCAGTCGCGGGAATAAGCCGACGCTCCGGCAAGGATCAATTTTGGTTTTTCGCGTTGGGCAATCTCTTCCATTTTATCGTAATTCACTGTTCCTGTCTCTTCATCTACTTCGTAAGCAACAGGATTGTAAAGGATTCCTGAAGAGTTAACCGGTGACCCATGAGAAAGGTGGCCGCCATGTGAAAGATCAAGGCCCATAAAGGTATCTCCGGGATTCAGCAGGGTGAGAAAAACAGCCATATTGGCTTGTGCACCCGAATGCGGCTGAACATTTACCCACTCAGCACCAAACAATTCTTTTAACCTTTCGATGGCCAGTTGTTCGGTTTCATCTACAAACTGACAACCTCCATAATACCTTTTGCCCGGATATCCCTCGGCATATTTATTTGTCATTACCGATCCCATTGCTTCAAGCACCTGCTGGCTGACAAAGTTTTCGGATGCGATCAGTTCGATACCGTATTTCTGACGGTCGGCTTCTTTTTGAAGAATCTCAAATACCTGCGAATCTCTTTTCATAGCTAAACCTTATTTATAAATTCATGTTGATGGTGATAAACAATGTTAGAAAGTTCACAAAATTATAAATTTTCCTTTGCCTCCCTTTGATAATGAAATAATTTTGCACGATTGCTGTTTTACAAACACCGGAGAGAAATCACAATATGGTAAATTTCGACAAAATAAAACTGGATAACGGTTTAACTGTTATTGCACATCATGATAAATCCACTCCCCTGGTAGCCATGAACATCCTTTACGATGTAGGTGCCCGCGATGAAGATCCTGAACGGACGGGATTTGCACACCTATTTGAGCATTTGATGTTTGGAGGTTCGGTAAATATTCCGAAATATGATACACCCCTCGAGAATGCCGGAGGAGAGAATAATGCTTTTACCAATAACGACATCACCAACTACTACCTGACAATCCCCAAACAGAACCTGGAGACTGCGTTCTGGCTTGAATCCGACCGTATGCTCGATCTTGCATTTTCTGAAAAAAGTTTGGATGTGCAACGACAAGTGGTAACCGAGGAGTTCAGGCAGTCGTATCTCAATCAACCCTACGGGGATGTCTGGCTTTTACTCCGGCCTCTTGCCTATAAAGTGCATCCGTATATGTGGCCTACCATCGGTAAAGATATTAACCACATCATGGAAGCCACCATGGAGGATGTTAAAAATTTTTACAGAAGGTATTACAACCCTGACAATGCGATCTTAACTGTTGCCGGTGATATCGATCCTGAAACTATTTTTAAACTTGC
>JAGQVF010000130.1:2375-17323 GCA_020438135.1 Bacteroidales bacterium
TGCAAACTGAGCACAGAACCATTTCCGTAAATAAGGATGTTCCTTTCGATGCGTTATACAAAACATATCACATGTGCGCCAGGATGGACAAAAAATATCATACATCCGATTTGATCTCCGACATCTTGTCAAATGGAGACTCTTCACGATTGTATAACAACCTGGTTAAGGAACAAAAAATTTTCAGTGACATTCAGGCATATATCACAGGTGATATCGACAACGGACTTTTTATATTCACTGCGAAAATCATAGATGAGGTTTCGATGGAAGAGGCTGAAGCGGCTCTCGAAAGCGAAATTATTCGAATTTCGGAGGAAAAAGTAGAAAACAAGGAACTTGAAAAAGTTAAAAACAAGATTGAATCAAATATCGAATTCTCAGAAATGAATGTTTTGAATAAAGCAATGAACCTCTCCTATTCTGAGTTGCTGGGCGATGCAGGGATGATCAATCTTGAAATGGAGAAATATGCCGCCGTTACAACAGATGATATCAGAAACACTGCCTCCGGTATTTTTAATAAATTAAATTGTAGCACCTTATATTACCATGCCAATAAAAATGGAAATAATCAATAGAAAAATACAACCCGGCATTTCACTGATTGATGAAATAACCTTTACCAAACCGGAAATATATACCCTCCAAAACAATATTCCGGTTTACCTGATCAATGCCGGACATCAAAACCTGGTGAAAATCGAATTTGGTTTTAAAGGCGGTCGCTGGTTTGAAGAAAAACCGCTTGTAGCAAGTTTTACAAATAAGATGCTTAGAGAAGGTACCACAAACTACTCTTCTTCGGATCTGGCTGAAAAAATTGATTTTTATGGTGCCCATGCCGATACTTCTACGGATAAAGATATGGCTTACACAACTCTTTATACCCTCAACAAGTATCTTCAGGAAACCATTCCACTGTTGGCAGATATGATCAAAAACCCCCTTTTCCCTGAAAAGGAACTCGAGGTGCTTCGTAGAAATCGCAAACAACATTTCAGAGTTAACAGTGAAAAGGTAAGATATGTGGCCAAAAGGAAATTTACCGAACAAATATTTGGAGAGAAGCATCCCTACGGCAAGTTGTTCGCTGATGAAGATTTTGATAACATACAAGCAAATGATTTAATAGATTTTCACAAAAAAAACTACAGTGCCTCAAATGCACAGATCTTTGTTTCCGGTAAAATTCCCGATCAATTGCCCGAATTGCTCGACAAATGGTTTGGTGACATGAACCAATTTAATAGTCAGAATAACCATGAAGTAAGCCTGAATGGTCATCCTTTAAATCCCAAAGTTAAGGTAACTAAAAAAAATGCCCTGCAATCCGCCATTCGCATCGGTAAGGTTCTTTTTAACAAAAAGCATCCGGATTATTTTAACCTGAAAATTTTGAATACCGTCCTTGGTGGATATTTCGGCTCAAGGCTTATGACCAATATTCGCGAGGACAAAGGCTACACTTATGGTATCGGTTCGGCCATCGTTTCATTACAGAATGCGGGGTACTTTTTTATTGCATCCGAAGTGGGTACCGATGTAACGGAAAATGCCATCAACGAGGTTTACCATGAAATCAGGTTACTGCAGCAGGACAAAATCCCCGTGAAAGAACTCGATCTTGTGAAAAACTACATTCTCGGTTCGTTTCTCAGAAGTATGGACGGCCCCTTTGCCATTTCTGAAAATGTGAAAGGATTGATTGAGTTCGGACTTGATTACGATTTTTACAGCCGGTTTATTGACCAGGTAAAAAACATTACTCCTGAAATCCTCCGCGATACTGCCCAGCAATACCTCGGAATGGATTCGATGTGCGAACTAACCGTCGGAAATTGAAAAAACTGACTATATACCTGACAATTCCTTTCACAGTCATTATTTGCCTGTATTCGGTATCACTTCACGGACAGATAAACGCAGGCGAAGATATCACCATCAGCGCAGGATTACCTGTAACATTACAGGGACAATATACAGGCTATATTGGTATCCCTGTAACAGCCAGAGATGATTATATTGTCGGACCTTACAATATTGGCTTCGATTTTACCTACTTCGATGAAACATTTACTCAATTTGCAATTGGCCCAAACGGACTGCTCACTTTCAATGTACCGGATCTGATTGATTTTGCTTACTGGATCAATGAAGCCATCCCCAACAATGTATTTGAAAAAACAATCATGGGACCCTATCAGGATCTTTTTCAGCGTCCGATCTCAGAACACAATGAATACATTTTTTACCGGACAGCAGGCACAGCACCCAACAGAAAGCTGATTGTCGGGTGGTGCGAGGCGCCCATGTTCGGTTGTGAGTCCGAAAAAGCTACCCTGCAGATAGTTTTAAATGAAGAGGACCAATCGATTGTTAACCACCTGATCGCAAAACCAGCATGTGAAGCAAACCTCGGCAACCGGGCCACTCAGGGGCTCAACCTGGATGATATAACGGGAGTTGCTGTTCCCGGAAGAAATAATACCTCATGGACTGCATTTCGTGAAACCTGGCTTTTCGAACCCAATGGTCCTGCCGATTATAATGTATCTGAAATTGATTTTGAACCAGAGGTGATCATCCCTCCGGGCAAAATTGAATATACATGGTTCAAAAACAGCTACCCTGATGGTGAAAGGGTTGGCCGGGAAAAAGCACTTATGGTTTACCCGCTGGAATCGACAAGGTATTTCTGTGAAATCACCCTGTGCAGCGGCCTCAAATACGTCGACGATGTTTGGGTCAACACCATTCCGATCCCAAATGCTTTCCGCCCCGAAAGCGACATTGAAACAAACCGCGAATTTAAAGTGTTTGCCGAGCCGGACGATCGTATCAGTAACTATAAAATGCAAATTTTCAACAGGTGGGGACAGGTCATATTCGAGAGCACTGACATTTACGAAGGCTGGGACGGAACCAATAACGGCCAGCCATGCAACCAGGGTGTTTATGTGTGGATCGTGATCTTTACCGCTGATGACGAAACCGTTACAAATAAAGGTGTTGTTACTTTGGTCAGGTGATCATGGATGCTGATTGCTCCACGAAATCAAACTACTCAATGCATATCCAAACCATGTAACATAAAAATGGAATGCATCAATGATTTAAATATTTCTCCTAAATATTCATCAACAGCTTTTACACTACCGGGAAGGGAATATACCAGTGTTTGACCGGCAACACCGGCAATGCTGCGGCTAAGCAATGCATGTGGCTTTTCTGCTCCGAATTTCAAACGGATTGCCTCCATCACACCGGGAATTTCCATGTCGAGCATATCGCGAACCACATCGGGCGTAAAATCACGCGGACCAATTCCGGTACCCCCTGTTGTAAAAAGGATGTCGGCATTTGTATCTTCTGCATGATCGATCAACAACCTGAGTGCCTCCGGGTCGTCGGGAATAATCGTATGCTCAAAAAAGACTTTTCGGTTCAGGGATTTAAAAAATGATTCGGCACGTTTAATGATGGCGGGGCCGCTACGATCCTCATATTCACCACGTGAAGCGCGGTCGCTGAGGGTAATAACATGCACCTTGAATTGCCTTGGCTCAACCTTTCCCGTTGAACCCTGTACAATAAAACCCTTTTGTTTAACCCTGGCAAAAATTCCTTCTTTGGGCATTACACAGTTACCTACCTCTTTATAAATTGCGCATGAACTACCATGACATTTTTTGCCTATCCGGGTAACCTCAAGCTTTACATCCCCGATAGAAATAGTGTCAAGGGGGGCAAGTTCATGAAGAGCAATTCCTTCGGTCGTAATATTTTCAGCAAACTCGCCAAAGTTTAATGTCCGGCCGGCTTCTCTTTCAAACCGGTCCATACTCTCTTTTGCCAGCAGGCTAACCTGGCGGTTCCAATCACCTGCATGGGCATCTCCATTTACACCATATTTATTGATTTCGATTTGATCAACCGGCGTTTTAATGGTTCCCTTTTGTTGTGAAATATTCACAGAAACCACTTTGAATTCACTCATGTTTCAATGTCATTTTTCGTTTTTTCAAGAAGTCTGATGTCCCCGATCATCATGGTTTTATCGACTGCTTTACACATGTCATAAATAGTTAGCAAAGCAATATTAACCGCAGTAAGGGCTTCCATTTCGATGCCTGTTTTTCCGGTGCATTTTGCAATTGAAGTTACTTCAACACCCTCATTGGTCAATTGGGTTTTCACCTCAATTTTGGTAATGGCAAGCGGATGACATAAAGGAATTAAATCGCTTGTCCTTTTTGCAGCCTGGATTCCTGCAATTTCAGCTACCGTTAAAACATCACCCTTTTTCAACTCATTATCACGAATAAGCTGAAGCGTTTCCGCTGACAGAAAAATTTTACCGGTTGCCTTGGCAGTTCTGTGTTGATCGGGTTTATAGCCGATATCTACCATATTGGCTTTGCCCTGTTCGTTAGTATGGGAAAATTTACTCATTTAGCCTCCGATATTGCTGAATCTGTTGAGCTTATTTACGGTTCCCGATTCTGGTTTTAAACCAATGGCTCTTGCAAATGCCTCCTCCACGCCCAATTCGCGGATATCGAATTCAAGATTACTGAACAAACAGGGCTTAAGTTTACCGTTTGCTGTAAGTCGTATCCTGTTACATGCGGCACAGTTTCCTCCTTCGCCCCCGATCACACGCGAAAAAACACCGTGTTCAAGGTCCATTTTCCTGATAAATCTGACCTGTAGATTATTTTGCAGACAGTAGCGGGCTACTCCCTGTGCATCTTTTTCCATAGCTGATTGATGAACAACACAATTGATTCGGATGGGCGACAGGCCTGCCTCACGGGCAGCTTCAATTCCACGAATGGCGCTTGAAAGGTCACCACTCCGGGTAATTTCACGATATGAAAAAGGATCTACCGTATCCAGGCTAATGTTCACACGTTGCAGGCCTGCCTGCTTCAGAGGTTGTGCAAACTGATCCAGCAATGTTCCGTTTGTAGTCATAGCAAGATCACGAATGCCCTTTATCTGTGATAACATTTTTACCAAATCAACTATTCCTCTCCTCACCAGCGGTTCACCTCCGGTAATCCTGATTTTTTCGATTCCGTTTGCAACTCCGTATCGGGCAATCCGTTCTATTTCTTCGAAACTCAGAATATCCCTGTGATCCATTAGTTTAATACCACACTCAGGCATACAATAATGGCAACGGAGGTTACAACGATCTGTCACCGAAATCCTTAGATAACTTATATTCCTGTTAAATGAATCTAACATTCACAAATTCTCCTTTGTTAAGTGTTTTGTTGCCGATGGCGAGAGATACAAAACCCTGTGCTTCAACCAGGGAATTGATATGAGCAGAGCCATGATAATCCAGAGGTATAACCTCCGATTGATCATTTATTGCAACCGGAATGAATGACATTCGATCTGCTTTCCGGCGCTGGTAATTGTTTCGCATCGGCAGGCTAACCATAAGCGGTTTTAAAGAATTTCCGCCTATTTTATGAATGAGGGGTTTAACAAGCAATTCGAACTGTACGAAAGCCGAAACCGGGTTGCCGGGTAGTCCGAATACAAACTGCCTGTTTCGTTTTCCGAAAACAGTTGGTTTGCCCGGTTGTACCGCAACTTTTTCAAATAAAACTTCAATTCCCAACTCTCTGAACACTTGCGGGACAAAATCAAAATCTCCCATGGAAACTCCTCCTGAAATCAACACCATATCGTTACCATCCAGTGCGCGTAAAATCATTTTCCGTGTCGATTCTTCTGTGTCGGCGGCAATCCCGACATAATCAGGTTGAGCGCCGCACTTTTCAATCTGTGCGCAAAGCTGATAAGCGTTGCCGTTTCTTATCTTCGAAAGAGGCGGAGTTTTGTCAGGTTCAACCAGTTCATCTCCACTGGAAATAACTGCCACCATAACCTTTTTATAAACAAGTGGATGTACTGCACCAACAGCAGCCATTACAGCGATATGCTGAGGTTCGACCAACGTCCCTGAAGTAAGAACAATTTCTCCAGTTTTAATATCCTCACCAGTTAAACAAATATTGTTTTTCTTTTGGCCGGCGGGAGAAGAAATCCTGTTTACATCAGGCGTCGTCACATCTTCGACCCGGATAACCATATCAGCACCTTGCGGAACCGGAGCTCCGGTCATCACTTTAATACATTGGCCAGCCTGTAAAGTTTTAACAGGCATTTTGCCGGCCGGAACCACCTCGATCAATTCGAGGTCATTGCCAAGATCAGCTTTGCGGCAAGCATACCCATCCACAGCTGACTTATCGAAAGGTGGCATCATCAAATCGGAAGTGATATCTTCGGCTAAAATGCGCCCGATCGATTTCATAAAAGGTACCCGTTCACTGCCTTTTCTGAAAGATGTATCCAATACTATTTGTAAGGCTTCTTCAAATGTTTTCACAATTCTCCTGCTATGCAATCAAGCAAAAGTAACAAATAAATCGAACCCAATATTGCCATAAAACCAGGTGATTTTCGAGAAAAAGTAATTGTTTTGCCTAGGCAAAAAAGCGTATTTTAGCATCTGCGCAAAACATATAACATGCTGCATAAAGAACATTTGTTTAAACAGAAAATAACTGAACTTCGCGAACGGGAAAAGGAACTTCGATGCCTTTATAAAGTTGAAGAGGCCATTGCTGAAGAGTTGTCATTCGATGCCCTTTTTTACAGGATCATCAGCCTGATCCCTTACGGATGGCAATATCCGGCGGTTTGTAAAGCCAAAGTCACCTATGAAGGGGTGATGTTTAAGGAGCCGGGCTGGAAAGAGACCAACTGGAGTCAATCGGCTCCAATTGAGGTGGATGAAAAAACCATCGGAAAAATTGAAGTCTTTTACACTGAGTTCAGAAAATTCCATAAGGACAGTCCATTTTTACCGGAAGAACAAAAACTCCTTAAAACGATCGCCAAGCTGGTAAACAACTACATTTTCGGAAAGAAACTGGTCAACACGGTGGATATGCTAAAAAGCAAAAGCGAAAAGGATGCAGCTTATTTTTCCGAAACATTAACCTTGCAAAATGACCAACACTGGAAATGGCGCCTGATGATGGTTGAAGCATTGGCCAAACAATTGAATTTTGACCATTTCGGGATCAAAGGACTTTACCTGATCGGAAGCACCAAAGAGGCCACTGCCGGGCCAGCCAGCGACATAGACCTGCTGATCCATGTGGATGAACCCAATCTGAAAAAAGCAGAGTTGCATGCCTGGCTCGAAGGCTGGAGTTTGTGTCTGGATGAAATTAATTTCAATCGCACCGGTAATCGAACCGGTGGACTGATTGAAACCCACATGATTACCGATACTGACATTAAAAATAAAACCAGCTTTGCTGTTATGCTTCATTCGTTGAGCAATAGCGCAAAACCCATAAAAGTCAGAGATTAGATGTTTGATAGCTTTTTTATTACTGATCTTCACGGACACACAGACCGATACAGGAAACTTTTCAGTGTCATCAGAGATGAAGTTCCCGAATATGTCTTTTTTGGTGGCGATCTTCTTCCTCACCGAATGCGAATGGTCGAAAATTTTAACGACTTTGTTTACGATTTCCTTTTCCCTGAAATGAGAAAATTGAAAAATGATTTGGGAAATAAATTCCCGGCTATATTTCTCATCTTAGGGAATGATGACCCAAAAATTGAAGAAATAAAATTTATCGAAGGATCGCATGAAGGGCTGTTTTTTTATATGAACATGAAAAAACAAACGTACGGCAAGATCACCGTTTTCGGTTATCCATATGTTCCGCCTACCCCATTTCAGCTAAAAGACTGGGAGAAATACGATGTTTCGAGGTATGTTGATCCGGGTTGTATACATCCTACCGAAGGTTTTCGATCAATGGTTCCGATAGAGGATATTGAATATTCCACCATCAGTAACGACCTTGAGTTGCTTGCAGGAGATGATGAAATGGAACATGCAGTATTTCTGTTTCATACCCCACCCTATCATTGCCATCTCGACCGCGCAGCGCTTGACGGGGTTATGGTGGATCATGTTCCGTTGGATGTACATGTCGGGAGTATTGCAGTTCAGCGTTTTATCATGAATAAACAACCGCTGTGCACCTTACATGGGCATATTCATGAATCAACAAGGATCACCGGCCACTGGAAAGAGAAATTCGGAAGAACGGTGGCTATCAACGGATCAACCGACAACCCTGAACTGAGCCTGGTAAAATTTAATGCCTTGGATCCCGACCATGCCATCCGGGTTCTTTTGTAAAAACTGATTACAAAAAAAAAGCGGACATCCTTGCCCGCTTATCAAATCCATAAATAAATGCTTTACAAACTGGCTGCCTTCGCTTGCATATCGAGTATTTCGTAGGCTTGCTTGAGGGCTTTGGTAGCATTGGCATCAGCCGGATCGATATCGTGTGCTTTTTCAAGCAGCGGCAGAGAACGCTCGAATTCTGATTTAACTTTTTCCATTTCCTGTTTGTATTTTTCAGGATCGGTGTTAGCCAGGGGTGTTACATCTGCCTGCATTTTTGCAGCATTGTTAAATATTTCCAGTCCTTGTTTCAGGTAATGACTGAAAAGAATTTCATTGAATTTGCTCTTGTAACTCGAACATTTTTCTATTCCCGTCAGACAGGCTTCTTCGATTTTATCACCAGCTTCCATTTTATGTAGGGCGGTTGCCTGATAGAGCCTTGACTTACAGGGTTTGTAATCCAACTCAATCGACCTGTCGAAATAGGTCACGGTTTTTTCATAATCATCAATTTTTATCGCACAAATTGCAGCATTGAAATACAACGATGTATCAATTTTACCTTCTGCTTCATATAACTGAATAGCTTTTTCAAACGACTCCAAACCTTTTTGATAATCCTTTGCTTTGTAAGCATCAGCGCCTTCCACTTTGTAATCTCTTGCTGTTTTCTCTTCCTGGGCATACGCAACAGAAACACCCAGTGCTAAAAATAAAATTACTACTAAGTTTTTCATTTTGATCATTTTATTATTTTGAATTTTAAAGCCAAAAACCGGGCAAAATTATTAAAATATATTTAAAAACCTCCATAATTAAGGCTTTTAGAATAACAACGGAATCTTGCCATTATTATGCCACAAATCAATCCGAAGCTCTTTATAACATTTTTTAGCAAAACTTCTATTTTTGTAAAAACAACATTTTATTGAAAGGGTTTATTCGTATTCCCGACTTTGTTTGAATTAATGTTATTGATACCAACAAAATAAAACAATATGCAGGTTCCCCTGTTTTTTATGGAAAATGTGCAGGAGAATTTTATCTCACTCCCTGCAGAAGAATCGAAACATTGCATACGTGTTTTGCGGCTGACCACGAACCACCGTGTGGATGTGACCGATGGAACGGGAAACCTGTTCAAAACGATCATCCACGAAGCCAATCCAAAAGAGACTGTATTGAAGGTTGAAAACCGGATTCATTATCCCGAAACTCATCCCTTTCGAATTCACATAGCAGTGGCACCCACAAAAAACATCAACCGTTTTGAATGGTTCCTCGAGAAAGCGACCGAAATCGGGATAGATGAGATTACACCGGTGATTTGTGAAAACTCGGAAAGGGACATATTAAAAACCGACAGGCTCAAAAGGGTCATGATCGCAGCCATGAAACAATCGATTAAATACCGAATGCCTAAGTTGAATGAACCGGTTGCCTTCACTACATTTCTGGAACAGGCTGAAACTTCAAATGCTTTCATAGCCTGGTGCAATAATGACGTGACCCATTCACTTGCGAATGCCTGCCGGAAAAATAAAAACACAGTTGTATTGATCGGACCGGAAGGAGATTTTAGCAATGAAGAGGCACAGATGGCGATTCATAAAGGTTTTGCTCCTGTTAGTTTGGGCTCGTCGCGATTACGCACCGAAACCGCCGCCCTTGTTGCATGCCACACGGTTCACATCATTCACCAGATTATGCACACTGAATAATTCAGCTTTAATTTTATTTCTCTTTGGAAAGTATTAATTTCGCGGGTTTTATTCCCGGAAGTATCATTATTTTGGTTCCTTTGATAAGCTATAATTGCAGCTTTGTGAATCAAACATTCCTGGGCAACCTTGTTTGAAAACAGATCGGCTATGTGGATATATCTCGTACGGTTCATTTTGCGCAACAGGCTGATCAATCTGATTATTATCGGATTGCTTACTGTGGTTATGGGATTTTATGCCCTTCGTGTGCAAATGTCGTATGAGTTTGCCAGCCTGCTCCCGGCCTCCGATACAGCTTACAAGGTTTATGAAGATTTTAAATCGCGGTTTGGAAAAGACGGGAGCGTACTATTTATTGGTATCAAATCCGACCACCTGTTCAGGCTCAACACATTTAACCAGCTTTACGACCTTACTTACGATCTGAAAGAGATCAATGGCGTGGAAGAGGTGATTTCACTGGCCAGGATTTTCAACCTGACAAAAGATGATTCTCTGAAAAAATTCAAATTTTCACCGGTGATCACCCACAAAGCCAGAAATCAGCTTGAAGCCGACAGTATCCGGGATGTTGTTTTCAACCTTCCATTTTACGAGGGGAGGATATTTAACACGAAAACCAATGTAAGCCTTATTGCACTCACACTCGACGAAAAAAAACTCAATACAAAAAAAAGGATTGGGATTGTCAGGAGCATCAAGGAGAGAACCGACCGCTTTTCTGAAGAAGCCGGCATCGAAGTTCATTATTCAGGTTTGCCCTACATCCGCATTATGACTTCCAAAAAGCTGGAAGAAGAATCGAAGTTTTTTGTGATCCTTGCCATGGTGATCGCATCGCTGATATTACTGATCTTTTTCAGGTCGGCAAAAGCTGTCATTTTCCCAATGCTTATTGTGGTGATCAGCATCATATGGGTGTTTGGGACCATGTCGTTGCTCAATTATAAAGTAACGATGCTTACCGCCGTTTTTCCGCCCTTGCTGATCGTAATTGTAGTTGAAAACTGCATATTTCTGCTCAATAAATATTATGACGAATTCAGGTCGCATGGCAATAAAGTCCGCTCGTTGTCGCGGGTGGTTCAACGTATCGGAAATGCCAACCTGCTGACCAATACTACCACTGCCGCCGGTTTTGCAGCTTTTATTGTTACCGGAAACAAATTGCTGGTTGAATTCGGGGTGATTGCCTCGATCAACATCATGGTTGCCTACCTGCTGTCTCTTTTCCTGATACCGATATTTTTCAGTTATCTGCCACCTCCCAAGCAACGACATACCAAACATCTCGAGAAAAGTGTCGTTGCCAGGATCATTCCAAAGGTGGTGCGTGTTGTTCAACAAAAAAGAAATCCGGTTTACATCACCACCATGGTGCTTGTAATTATTGCCGTATTCGGAGTGGTTCAGTTACAGACCACCGGCAAAATAGTTGACGACATACCCCGAAAAGATGAACTTTACCGGGATCTTCAGTTTCTCCAGGAGAATTTCGATGGGGTTATGCCCCTGGAATTTTCAATAGACACCAAAAAACGCAAGGGGATCCAAAAACTTTCCACCATAAACAAAATTGAAGAACTTGAACAGGTATTGGCCACCTACCCTGAACTCTCCAAAACCATCTCTATTGCAGAGGTTTTAAAATTCTCGAAACAGGCATTTTATGGTGGCAACGAAAAAATGTACAGCCTTCCGAATAACAATGAAAAAAACTTTATCCTACGATATCTCCCTTCAGGGAAACCGGGTCAGCGAACCATCCTCAATTCGTTTATCGACACCAACATGCGATACACCCGGATCAGCACCCAGATGGCCAATGTAGGAACTTACGATATCCAGCGAATCAAAGATGAGTTACGTCCGAAGATCGACAGTATTTTCCCTCCTGATGAATTTGATGTAAACATTACCGGAACCAGTGTTGTATTTCTGAAAGGGACACAATATCTTGTAAAGAACCTGTTTACGAGTTTGTTGCTCGCCCTTGTTGTGATCACCATATTAATGGCACTGCTTTTCACCTCCATACGGATGATCATCATTTCGCTGGTGCCGAATATCATTCCTTTGTTTATGACGGCAGCCATGATGGGTTATTTCGGCATACCGATCAAACCATCTACTGTTTTGATATTTAGCATAGCGCTGGGGATTTCGGTCGACAATGCCATTCATTTTTTATCGCGTTACAGGTTGCAGCTTAAACTTAACAACTGGAAGATAAAACCTTCAGTAGAAGCCGCCTTGAGGGAAACAGGATTCAGTATGATCTATTCGTCGGTGGTGTTGTTTTTTGGGTTTATCATTTTTGTTTTGTCGTCATTCGGTGGCACAGAATCATTGGGATACCTGATCGCTTTTACCCTTGCAGTTGCCCTTTTTTCGAACCTGTTCATTTTGCCTTCGCTTATACTTTCGCTCGATAAATGGATCACGACCAAACGGTTCAGAGAACCCATGCTCGAGTTTTTAGAAGAAGAAGACGATGTAGAAGTAGATGATCTTGAGATTGAGCAAATAGATACAAGGGGTTCAGCCTGATCTATAATTAAGATATATATTTGTAAACAAACGAAAACAATCAATTATGAAAGGTATTATTTTAGCCGGAGGTGCCGGCACACGTCTTCATCCGATCACCCTGGGAATCAGCAAACAGATCATGCCGATCTACGATAAACCGATGATCTATTACCCGTTGTCGATCCTCATGATGGCAGGGATCAGGGAAATTTTGATCATTTCCACACCGCATGATCTTCCTAATTTTGAGAAACTTCTTGGCGACGGGAAAAACCTCGGTTGTTCATTTCACTATAAAGTGCAGGAAATCCCCAACGGACTTGCACAAGCTTTTGTGTTGGGTGAAGAATTCATCGGAAACGATAAAGTTGCTTTGGTTTTGGGTGACAACATTTTTTATGGTCGCGGACTTGAAAATTTACTGGTTGAAAGTAATGATCCCGATGGTGGCGTTGTGTTTGCCTATCACGTGAGCGATCCTCACCGGTACGGTGTGGTAGAATTTGATGACAATCAAACGGCTATTTCCATCGAAGAAAAGCCGGCCAAACCCAAATCGAACTATGCGGTTCCGGGTTTGTACTTTTATGACAATTCGGTTGTGGAGGTGGCTAAAAACCTCAAACCCAGTGAACGGGGCGAATATGAGATCACTGATGTGAATAAACATTACCTCAAAAACAAAAAATTAAAAGTTGGGGTACTCGGCAGGGGAACCGCCTGGCTCGACACCGGCACTTTCGAATCGCTGCTCGAAGCTTCTCTTTTTGTTCAGGTAATTGAAAAACGCCAGGGATTAAAAATCGGATGTATTGAAGAGATCGCTTATCGCAAAAAATTCATCAACAAACAACAATTGCAGGAACTGGCCGAACCACTTCTGAAAAGCGGGTATGGTCAATATCTGCTGGGAATCATCGATCATAAATTTTAACATGCATATTTTAAGGGAACTTCAGGCTGTTATTGCAAAGCGGATCACGGAAATAAAGTTCGGAGATGAACCTGTGGAGCTTTATGAACCGATCAACTATATTTTGTCGTTGGGAGGTAAACGCTTGCGACCGGCGTTTTGCCTGTTATCGTGTGATATGTTCGGTGGCAATACGGAGGAAGCCCTCGATCCAGCCATTGGAATTGAGATGTTCCATAATTTTACCCTTTTGCATGACGACATCATGGATCATGCCCCCATCAGGAGGGGACAACCCACTGTTCACGTGAAGTGGGATACAAACCGTGCTATCCTATCCGGGGATACGATGATGGCCAGGGCTTACGATTTCATCATGCGTGCACCCGAAAAAGTAAGGTTTGAGGTTTTTAGCTCCTTTAATAAAACAGCCATCGAAGTTTGTGAAGGGCAGCAATACGACATGAATTTCGAAAACAGAAAAGAAGTTTCCATCGACGAATATATTGAGATGATCCGGTTGAAAACCGCAGTTTTGGTTGCCGTTAGTTTAAAGATCGGGGCGATGATCGCAAATGCGAATAAAGAGGATGCAGAAACCATTTATCTGTTTGGTGAAAACCTCGGCATAGCTTTTCAGTTACGGGATGACCTGCTGGATGTTTTCAGTGATGAGAAAAAATTCGGAAAAACAACCGGCGGAGATATCCTGGAGAATAAAAAAACTTTTTTGTTCCTCAAAGCGCTGGAGGGTGCCGATAAGGAGCAGAAAGCTACTTTGCTTCATCTTTTTTCGCAAACCGAAACCGATCCTGATTCAAAAATAGCAGTTGTAAAAGATATTTACGAAGCTCTGAAGATCAAAGAGCAGACCAATGCAGAAATCGACAGGTATTACCAAAAAGCAATGGAACATCTCAATCGAATATCCATTCCACAGCATCGAAAATCAGAATTACTCGGATTTGCCGGCCTTCTGAAAAAAAGGGACAAATAGAATTTATTTTTGGAGGTCATCCAGTTCGTGGTGGCATTTTTCCCAATGTACCATCTCTTTTTCGAGCTCTTTTTGCAAAGAGTTGAGTTCCCTGGAAATTTCATTGTAATTGATATCAGCTTTGGAAGGATCGCTTAAGATCAGGTTTTTGTCAGCGATTTGCGACTCAAAGTCAGCGATTCGTTTTTCAGCTTTTTCAATTTGGGTTAAAAGCTTGCGGATATCGCGCTCGGTTTGTTTCTTTTGCTCATAGCTGATCTTGTTTTCCGAAACGGCGTTTTCACTCTGCGATCTGGATTGTTTGGCTGCTTCCAGTTCTTTAAGGGTCGTAAGTTTTCTGTATTCCAGGAAATCGTAAATATCTCCCAGGTGTTCTTTCACTTTTTTGTTTCTGAATTCGAACACTTTGGTGGTCAATCCCTGTAAAAAATCCCTGTCGTGCGAAACCACGATCAACGTTCCGGAATATTGCAACAGTGCATTTTTCAAAACGTCTTTTGATTGCATATCGAGGTGGTTGGTGGGCTC
>JAGQVF010000131.1 GCA_020438135.1 Bacteroidales bacterium
GATTCTTCTGATGGTGCAATGGTGTTGATGTAGGGTGTGTTTCCGGGCATCCTAAAGCGGATTCCGTGCTTCATGGCTGCTGCCTTGAGCCTGTAAATCAAATCTTTTACCCGTTCAGGACTTTCATTCTGAATAATGTAATTCAATGAATCAACCCATTCCTGGTTTTCGATCTGATAATATTTTTCTTTATCCATATTGCAATAATTGATTTTCGGAAAAGAAGCAAAAACATGCCATCCTTCATAAATTTCCTGGAAGAATGTGATAAGTATCTATTATTCAGCAATGATGAGAAATCAGGCCAATCAGTTCAAAAACAGGCAATGTTGAAAATGTGTAAATTCTCCCCAGGTTATAAAGAATTTACTTGAAGATATCGGGTGGCACAATTTTATAAGAGAGAATTATCAAAATCATTAAAGATGACAAGTGACGTAAGAGAATATTATAACAAACACATGCATGATGAGGACAAACGACTGGACCGGCATCCGTTTGAAATCCCCGTAACGATGCACTACCTGAAAAAATATGTGAAGCCGGGCGAAAAAATATTTGATGTAGCCTGCGGCACAGGGAGAATTGCAGAGCATTTACTTGAAAGAAATTACAAAGTTGGACTGAACGACCTTTCGGATGCAAATATTAATAAGGTGAAAGAAAGGTTTGATAAAAAAGAGGATGTTCTTTTCACCGATCGCGCTGATGCCCTGGAAAGCAAAGGTTGGGCTGCCGAATCCTGGGATTGCATTTTCATCCTCGGACCGCTGTACCACATGATCAGCAAAGAAAAACGGCTGAAACTTCTGAAGCTGGCTTATAACAATTTAAAGCCGGGCGGATTTGTATTTTCATCTTTCATGACACGCACCGGCGCTTTGATATATGGATTAAAACACAATCCTGAAGGCATCAACTTTCCTGATGGAGCCAAAAAGCTATGGGAGACCGGAACCGACGACAAATTTGTGGAAGCCACCGAATGGTTTACCAATGCATATTTTGCGCATCCCGAAGAGGTGAATCCACTGATTGAATGTGCCGGATTAAAACCTTTGCATTTGGCTGGTGCCGAAGGTCCGTTTGGTGAGCGATTTGAGTTGTATCACGAACTGCAACCCGATTTACAAAAGAAATGGATGAAATTTGTGATCGACCATGCGGAAGATACTCATTTCATCCATCTTGCAAAACATCTGCTGAGTGTGGCTCAGAAACCCTAACTTCCTATCAGTTCTGCATCTACTTTAATTTCTACTGCTTTCAGCGCTTTGCCAACGGGGCAATTCTCTTTTGTTTTTTCAGCGGCTTCAACAAATTTGCCCTGATCGATTCCCTTAACCCTGCCTTTCGTAGTCAGCGTTATTTCTGTGATGTTAAATCCGGCACCTGTGTTTTTCAGGATTACTTCCGCTTCGGTTTCGATACTTTCGGGGTTGGTGCCATCTTTATTGAGATCATTGGCCAGCGCCATCGAAAAGCATGCTGCCAACGCAGCACCGATCAGCTCTTCCGGGCTTGACTTTTTTCCATCCTCAAATCTTGAATTGAAGGTATAGGCATCTTCAAATCCGCTGGAACGTAAGGTATATTTACCGTTTCCATCTTTCAGGTTTCCGTTCCAAACTGCTTTTGCAAAGTGTTTACTCATGTCCTTAATTTTAAGTGTTTATAATTTTTTTTAGTTAAAACAGGTCAACAGATTATTTTATCAATTTCATCATTCTCGGGCAATCTATTTCGCACGCTCTTAACAGGGGTTTTCAATTGATCCGAATTTGCATTGCAAATCTACCTATAGAAAACATATTTTCAACGATGTTCACTTCAGGATAATGCAAAATCAGTGATTTGGGTCATTTCTATGGTGTTGGGACTGCAACTCGAGCGACTTCAATGAAACACTCTCATCATCTATCCGATCCTGGTCAATATGTACTTTTTCTTTGATCCACGTACGTGCTTTTTCACCTTCTTCATCAGGTCTGGAACTCATAACAAAAGCGGCTATACAGATTTTATCCTTAAACCACCATTGACTGAAATTGCCATCGCTGACATTTCCCCGTGTGGCTGAAAAATCAGCGCCTTCCTGATCACCAAAATATTCGTAAGAGAGATCAAAAACATCTGAAAAGAAAAAAGGGACGAAAACATAAGGTTCACGTTTACCGGTCATCACCTTTGCTGCGTGTTTGCCTTGCTCAAAGGCATGTTCCCAGTGTTCGACATGACGTTTTTTATTAAATATCTGGTCAGGAAATTCAACGACGTCACCGGCTGCATATACATTTTCAACTCCGGTTTCACAATATTCATTTACCTGAATGGCTTCATTTATGCGAAGCGCTGTGCCGGTGAATAATTTAACATTAGGCTTCACGCCTGCACCAACCACCACCATATCAGCAGGAAGACGTTTACCGGATTCAAGTTCAACCTCCTCCACCTTTCCGTTGCCGCGGAAAGAAACAGCTTTGTCATTAAATATAAGTTCGATCCCTTGATGCTTATAGAGGTTCTTAAAAAAATCTGCAACTTCACCTTCCGTAAATTTGGCCAGGAGATGATCCTCAGGAACCACCATCGAAACCTTCACCCCGAGCTCAGTCAGTCCGGCCGCCGTTTCCGTTCCGATATAACCACCCCCGACGACTACTGCATTTTTGGATTGTTTGGCCTGTTCACGGATCTTATCCGAATGATTGATATTACGCAGATAAAAAACATTTTGCAGGTTGCCCCCATCAACGCCAAGGTGATTGAGACTTGAACCTGTTGCAATCAACAGTTTCCCGAATTTGATCCGTTCACCGGTATCGAGATCGACTTCATTTCGCCCCAGATCAACGCTGCGGGCGCAGGTTTCAAGTTTCACCTCAATTCCGTTTTTATCATAAAAATTCTGATCATTGATCAAAATTTCATCATCTTCATGTGAATCTTTCAAATATCCCTTTGAAAGGGGTGGCCGGTTCATGGGAAGTATCGATTCTGCCGAGACAATACAAAGATCGCCCTCGCCAATGCCCTGTTCAACAAATTCTTCTGCGGCATAACCCGATGTGGTTCCGCCTCCGATGATTACATATTTATATGATTTCATAAAATTCAGTGTTTTATTGATTCAATATGACCGAACAGGCGACCAACTTCCTGCCATAAAAAGAATCTCCTGCTTCGCTGCAAAGATTTGTGGCAATTCATAAGGTCTGATGCCCAACAACTCCAAACAATCGGTTGTAGCCCGTATAATTAATTTGTAGAAAAAGTAACACAGTGGTTGTGTAAAAAGAGCACTTTCGGAATGAAAAGATAAGAGCCGAATTTCATTACCAAAGATTAGCCGAAAAAAATATGGCATTGTATTCGAAGAAAGGATAATCAAAGAATAACAGATATGTTTCAAATATTAAGTTTTACAAAAGAAGATATTGTTGCACTCCGCGTATCGGGAAAAGTTTCAGCGGAGGATTATAAAAAAGTCCAGCCTCTTTTGCAGAAGACAGTGAAGGACTTTGGAGAAATTGATTTATATATCGAAATGGACCATGTGGAAGGGATCAAACCCGCCGCCATGTGGGAGGATTTCAAGACCTATTTCAGTTATGTGAACCGCATCAGGGCAGTTGCTGTGGTGGGTGAAGACAATTGGTCGAAGACACTGTCAGGCCTAATAAAACCTTTCATCAAAGGTCCGGTTAAATATTTTACAGCAGATGATTCGCTGAAAGCCAAAAAGTGGATCGACCAGCAACGGAGCGGTTAAGTTTCGGGCTCATCTTTCGATCGTTCACGTTGAATATCATCAAGGTATTCCTTACCCATATAACCTTTCGAAACAGC
Source organism: Bacteroidales bacterium (assembly GCA_020438135.1). GTDB lineage: Bacteria > Bacteroidota > Bacteroidia > Bacteroidales > JAADJA01 > JAADJA01. The sequence continues at coordinate 3,850 of JAGQVF010000131.1, forward strand.
ATGAAGGGCAGCATCATAAGTGTGCTCTACCAGGAGCATATTTACTCCCATTCCGGCCAGATTCGCTGCAAGATCTTCGGTTCGCTGTCGCTTTTTTTGTTTGCCGATGCTTCTTATGTAGATCGCATTGATCCTTCCGCGAAACGTTTTTACCACTTCGGTATATATCTCAGGATCACGTTGGCCGCTGTCGCCAATGAGTATGGCAGGGATATCAGGGAATTTATTCAACAAAAAACTGATCTTATGCAGTTTATGCATATGGTCACCGCCACCGGCAGCAATGAGTTTTCTAAAACTTGTTTGCATCTCACGTAATAAAAACGGGCCTTTCGGAATATTCCTGAATTTAACAAAGTCGATCAATAGATCGTACAGGTTCAACTCGCTGCTTGACACATAAAATATGGGATTGAGATAAGATTGTTCTACTCCTTTTTGCAAAGCACGATAAAAAGCCGCAACCCCCGGAAAAGGCAACCTGGTGAGGGCATTTTTGAATAGCAGTAATCTCATTTTTCTGAAAGTTTGTGTGGAATGACTAACCAGAAACGTATCGTCAACATCAGAGATGATCAAAAAGCGGGGCATTAAAGCAACAATGAGTACCTCACCGGCAACACCCTTTTTTTCAGTATCACCCCCGAATGGTGGCTCAAGGTAAAAATAAGCTTGTTCCCATCCCGTAAAATTTTTGAATTTATCAGGAAGCTTTAATGTACAGCTAAAATAACCTTCTTCATTGGTTTCAACGATGGTGGTTTGATCTTCAAAAACAACTCGAACACCCACTCCGGCAAATTCATCACCCGCATAGCGCCTGAACATTGATACGATGTTTTGCCAGATCCCCTGCCCTTCTTTGGGCTTCGACAAACTGCGGTCTTCAATAACTGAACCTGACAAAAAAATCTCTTGATCATTACTAAATCCAATATAAGGAAGAATAACAGGAACCCCAAGCCAACCCAGTTTCTTTTTGATGTAGAGACTCAGCTTTACCCACGGCCACCTGGTTTTACGCAGGATTTTCCGGAAAGAAACATTGATTTTCGCCATGCAGCAACTGGTGCAAGTTTTTCGCCAAAATTTCTTTGGTATATTTTTCGACTTGATTCAAGTGAATCAAAAAAGAAAACATGACAAGTCAAAAAACCGATAAAAAAGCGCAAACAAATACACAACACGATTTCAGTTCCCTGAAAGCGGTTTATGTCAATTGCACATTAAAAAAATCACCGGACTTTTCACATACCGAAGGTCTTATGAAAGTTTCTGAGAACATCATGGAAAAGAACGGTGTGGAAACTGAAATGATCCGTGCAATCGATCACGATATTGCTAACGGAATTTATCCCGACATGACCGAACACGGCTGGGAAAAAGACGCATGGCCACCGCTTTTCAAACAAATCATAAAAGCTGACATATTGGTTTTGGGAACACCTATCTGGCTCGGAGATATTTCGTCGGTTTGCACCAAAGTGATCGAACGGTTTTATGCCATGTCGTCAAAAATGAATGAAAAGGGACAATATATTTATTATGGAAAAACAGCCGGCTGCATTATTACCGGTAACGAGGACGGTATCAAACATTGCTCACGATCGGTTTTGTATGCTTTGCAACATGTGGGATATACAATACCCCCACAGGCAGATGCAGGCTGGATCGGAGAAGCTGGGCCGGGTCCCTCCTATCTCGATGAAGGATCCGGCGGGCCCGAAAATGATTTCACCAACCGCAATGTAACTTTTATGACCTGGAACCTGATGCACATGGCGCAAATGATGAAGGTAAACGGTGGAATGCCTGCCCATGGCAATCAACCGGAAGATTGGAAAAACGGCAAACGGTTCGGGTTTGAAAAGCCTCAATACAAATAAAAGATCACAATAGAATCAAGATGAAGCGGATACTTTTTGTGATCAACCCGGCCTCGGGAAACACGGATAAATCGGGTTTAAAAAATACCATTTCCGAAGCTGCCAAAACCCATGGTTTCGATTATCATGTTTTTGAAACGACCGGGAAAAACGATCAGCAGAAAATAAAATCGTTTCTCAAACAACATAAGCCGGAAGCGGTTTTCGTAGCCGGAGGTGATGGCACCGTAAACCTTACCGGAGAATTGTTAACGGGAAGCAAAATTCCGTTGGGAATCATTCCGATGGGTTCGGCTAATGGCCTGGCAAGTGAACTCAACATTCCTCCGAATCCGGAGCAAGCCATTGAAGTTCTTCTGAAAGGGAATTACGAAAACCGCGATTCCTTGTTGATAAATGACCATGTGAAGTCGTTTCACCTGAGTGACCTGGGAATGAATGCAAGGATCATCAAACGATTTGAGAAAGAGGGGATCAGGGGTTGGTTTGGATATTTCAAACAATTTTACAAGGAATTCAGGAATATTCAGAAGTTCAGATGCACGATAAAAACAGAATCAGGGCAGGTTTCGCACAAAGCCCTGATGGTAGTGCTGGCTACCGGATTTCAATACGGAACCGGTGCCATCGTTAATTCGACCGGAAAACCGGATGATGGGAAATTTGAGATCATCCTGATCAAACCGTATCGTTCGAAGTTCTTCTTTAAAATGGCGATTGCATTTTTCATGCGTAAACTTCACAAAATGGAAAACGTGATCGTTCTGTCGGCAACTGAAGCTGATATTGAAGTGAAACCCGCTCAGGATCTACAGGTAGACGGAGAACTTCAGAAAAAAACTGAACAAGTAAAGGTGCGGTTGATTCCGGGAGATTTGTTAATGATCAGAGGATCAAATCCATAAGAATTAATCATTGAATAGACCAATAACAATTGAAAGTATCAACAAAACCAATAGAAGCCAAAAAATTGAACCAACTGTTACAGCAACAGCTTCGGATTCGAATCTGGTTGCAGGCGGATGGGTTTTTGTACCTTGAGGGGGTTTTGTACGGGGTGTAACTGCAGCCATTAAAAGTGCCACCAACACTCCTACGACCAGCGGAGGGAACCAATACACCTCATTCCAGTATGGGCCGAAAGGTGTTACCCAAACATCGGCTGCCCAAACAACCAGGAAAATGATGGCAAAAAAAGACCAGAAACTTCCCCAGGGCCCACGCATCCTGAAACCATACGAAAACATCGCAGTGAGAAACAAGGCGAGAAAGATCAGATATGTTATTCCCAAAAAAAACATGATTATTCGTTTTTGTAAAAATTACAATTCCCGTTTATCAAGAAAAGAGCCACTCCTGTAATGCATAGCCCGGCCAAATGCTTCAATCAGTTCTTCTGCAACCTCGGATGGAGCAGGCATGTCCGGTGTGTTTTTGGCTTTTTTAAGTTTCTGAACAACCGGATAATGTTCATCGTCAGGAAGACCTGAAATATAATCCTGCATTTGCGTATCAACCAAACCTGGCGTGATGGCACTGAAATGAGTACGTTTTTGTTCTGCGGCGTAAAGTGAAATAAGCATATTAAGGGTAACTTTGGAAAGCGCATAGGCACTCCAGCCCCGGGAACCCGATTGCGATGCTCCGGATGAAATCGCCACTATCTGATCAACGCCCCTGAGATTTTCAAAACAAATGTCAATCAATAATTTATTGGCCCAGACATTAACATCCATCACCTTTTTAATTTCGTGGAGGGATGTATCCTTTAAATCTTTGATTTCACCTAAAATACCTGCATTCAGAATGATAAGGTCAAATCCTTCAACAGATTTTATAAAGGCCGGAAGCTTATTTTCAATGGCCACAAAATCGGAAATATCAAGACTCAGAAAATTAAAGTTTTCATGTGTTTTTAGGGAATTATTGTGGCTACGTGATATACCAAAGACCTGATGGTCGTTTTTCAAATATTTTTCAGCGAGTGCTGCACCTATTCCTTTGCTTGTGCCTGTAATAAGAATGTTCATATGCGCTGGGTTTATGCACCCTACCGGGTCCAAACCTGAATCCGGCAGAGTGCTGATTGATCAATTCTTATCATTATCCGATTCATTTTGAATGACGGGGTAAAATCAATTAAATACTATGATGGCTTCTGGAGATAATATCCTGAAAGTGAATGATTCGGTAAAATAGAGTTTTACTTTTTCTGAATCATGCGAATCGTAACCGATAGAGATATCCTGTCCGAGAACCAACTCATAATCGCCGCCCTGCTCAGAAATAAGAAGCGACTGATCAATATTCGGATTGACGATTATATGACCTCCGATGATCTTTACAAGCTGTTTAGATAAGGGATATCCTTCTGTTAATTTCATAAGGCGTGTCCACACCTGATCATTGATCACCATTGAATAGGGGCCTTTCACCCATGATTCGCGCAACCGGATCACACCAGCAGCAACGGCTTTCAAAAAATCCTCAGGATCTTCCGGGGTTTTTACCTGCTCGTGTTCTGATGATTTTAACAATCCTTTTGTTTCACCTTGCTTAAACCCTTTATAGATGAAATTCTCTTCAAAAAGAGCGATCTCTTCTGCGGCTTTCAGCATGTTATCAAGGTTAACATCTTTGGCACCCCGATTCACGTTATCGAGCTCCCATATGTCGAGCGTAAACGGTTTACGGGTTTCGATCAATGGGATCACCTGCCGGATACCATAATTTACACCGGTTTTCGACTGGTTTCCGGGAGTATATAATCTTCCGGTTGAAACTGCACTGAAATCAAATCCGTTTGGGCCGTCGATATCTGCAAATTTTCTTGCTGTGAGGGTAGCATCCAAAACTTTTGCGGCTTCAGAAGTAATCTCATTCCATGCGGCATCGGTAAGGGGTGCAAGTGCTTTCTTTAAAATATTCATTTTTGGCTACATTTTTTATTCTTCAATTTTGAGAATGCTTTTTTCTGTAAACAAATAGGTGCGAAGCTGTTTGTCCCAACCATCCATATTACGCCGGAGCCATTCCAACATCATGCTGGCGTGCTCCATCTCTTCATTCATATTGTGCTTCAGGATCTTCTTCAGTTCTTTGTCGGTGGCGGCATCCATTCTCTGCTGATACCAGTCCACAGCTTCAATCTCTTCTTTCAAAGAGTTTAAAGCCCTGATGTAATTTCTCGTTTTTTCCGACAACTCTCCTGCCGGTTCATGAAAATTGCTCATACAATTGATGTTACGGGTTAATTGATAAACCGACGGGCAAACTCCAATTTTGAGAATGCCTGCCGGTTCAAAGTATTATGAAGACACTATTTTTTATTAAATCTTTTGGCTACCTCGTCCCAGTTCACTATGTTCCAGAACGCCTTGATGTAGTCAGGTCGTTTATTTTGGTAATTGAGGTAATAGGCGTGTTCCCAAACATCAAGGCAAAGCAGTGGCTTTCCTTTGATCTCTGAGACCCCCATTAACGGATTTTCCTGGTTTGGTGTAGAAGATATCACCAGTTCACCGTTATTTTTCATGATCAGCCATGCCCATCCGGAGCCAAACCTTGTGGCTGCTGCATTGCTAAAATCTTCCTTAAAATTATCAACAGTGCCAAAATATTTGGTTAATGCATCTTTCAAATCTCCCTCTGGTTGTTTGTTTTTATCAGGGGTCATGCACTTCCAGAACAAAGCATGGTTATAAAAACCACCTCCGTTGTTTTTTACGGCATCCGGAAACTGAGAAATATTTTCAAAGATATCTTTGATATCCATTTTTTCCATTTCAGTGCCTTTAATGGCATTTAAAAATTTATCGAAGTAACCTTTATGATGTTTCTGATGGTGAAGCTTCATAGTTTGGGCATCAATTTCTGGTTCGAGCGCCTCATACCCATAAGGCAATTCTGGAAACGTGTAATTCATAATAATAACAATTTAAATTAATTTCTAAATAAAACTCCTTTCTGAGGGAAACTGCCCTCTGTATTGTAAATGATCAGGGATAAGGTTTAAAATTCGTGCCATAGTAAGAACATGCTCTGTATAACCTGGTACGTCTTCAACTGCACCCTACCGATATCTGCAAATTGGCTGTAATTAAGGGTTTTACAGTTGGATCACACAATCATATAGGCGAACTGTTTTTTTGTTGCATTTTTATCTATATAAATCAACACAACCCTTCGTGTTGACATAATTCCACTTTAGGGTAGGAATTCCACAAAAAAACCCCGGAAATTCCGGGGTTTTTCGATGTATGAATTATATATTTTATTTTATGACTGATATATTATACTCCTTAATCTTGTTGTATAAGGTCTTCCGGTCGATGTTAAGTAATCGGGCAGCTTTAGATTTATTGAAATTGGTCTTGATCAGGGCGTTGGTAATTACCTCCTTTTCCGCTTCAAGGGTGGCCTCTTTTAACTCAAAAACGGCATCGCCGCTTCGGTGATTTCCGCCCGGCCTTTTCTCCATCATTTTATATTGCAAAATTTCTTCAGGTAAAAGGTCTGAGGTTATCAAAGGTTCACGGGACAACAAAACACATCGCTTAACGACATTTTCTAGTTCGCGGATATTGCCATACCAGGCATAGTTCATAAAAATGTCTTCAACAGAAGCATCCAACCCTTCAACATTTTTATCAAATTCCTTATTGGCACTAGAGATAAACCTCCGCGTAAATTCCATAATATCCTCTTTTCGTTCACGAAGAGCAGGAAGATTGATCTTAAAACCATTGATGCGGTGATAGAGGTCTTCTCTGAAATTGTTGTTTTTAACTTCGTTTAGCAGGTCATCGTTGCTGGCAGTGATTACCCTTACATCAATTTTAATCTTTTTGTTGTTTCCCACTTTATTGATAACCCTTTCCTGAAGTGCACGTAGCAGTTTAACCTGGTTTTCGTATGGTAAATTTCCAACCTCATCAAGAAAAAGGGTTCCTCCGCTTGCCTGTTGAAAAAATCCCGTCTTATCTTTAATGGCTCCGGTAAATGCACCTTTTACATGCCCAAAGAGTTCGCTGTTGGCCAATTCTTTTGGAATTACTCCACAATCAACTGCGATGAAGGGTTTATCCTTTCTTTTACTTTTATAATGAATGGCCCGGGCGATGAATTCTTTTCCTGAACCGGTTTCACCCTGAATCAGCACCGACAGATCAGTTGGTGCAACAGCCTGAACATGATTCAATACCTCTCGAATCCGCTTACTTCTTCCGGTAATAAACTTTTTATTGAATGTAGATTGTGATTCTTTGGAAGTTTTACCGGCCATGGCTTTTTCGATGGTCTTGAGAATCTCCTCATGCTGAATGGGTTTCGTTACATAATCAAAAGCACCGGCTTTTATAGCCTTCACTGCTGTGGCAATTTCTGCATAGGCAGTCATAATGATTACTGGCAAATGTTCATTTTTAGATTTGGCTTGTTTCAGCACTTCCATCCCATCCATATCAGGCAAGCGATAATCGCATAAGATCAGGTCGAAATCTTTTTTAATGATCAGTTCAACTGCTTCTTTACCTTTATGTGCACCCTGGGTTTCAAAATTGTTTCTTGCAAGATATTTTACAAGCAAATCACATATATACGGGTCATCATCAATTATTAATATCTTTTTCATTTGGTTCAATTTAATTGTATCTGAATTAAGTCAGGTAACGAATGAGGATCATTTAATTAAAACTCCACATTGGTTTCCATAAGTGCTTCTTGTTTTTCCTTTTCAATCATTTTTTTGAGCTCGGTATTTAACAGCTCCAACTTTTCCGTTATTTCTTCAACCTTTTCTGTTTTTTTCTGTCTCAGTGTAAGCACTTCGAGTTCCACAAGCAAATCCACAACCTGGTTAACTTTTAGATGCTTGAAAGATGGAATCAGCTTATGTGCTGTTTCTCCCAGAAGGGTCCAGTTTTTCTGATCGGTATGTTGTCGGATCTTTTTCATACCGTTTTTCATGTTGTGCAGGAAGGTATCCAACATAGAAACTAAAAACCCCGGTTCGTTCCTGGTTATTGCTTTCAATTCTGACAGATCGTATATCAGTGTTCCGGAAGTCGATTCAGCTGCTTCGGTTTTTTGCTCTTTTTTCTTTACAGAAGGTGCATCGTATCCCAACAGCTTACAAACCCTGGCATACAACTTATTCTCCCTGAAAGGTTTAACAAGGTAATCATCAATGCCCGCCACTTTATAACTTAGGATGTCTTCTTTTAGAAAGGCAGCAGTAACAGCAAGTATCCTGGTTTCAGTATCTTTTTGTTTTTCCCTGATAAACCGTGCAACCTCGAGTCCTGTAATGTCAGGCATTTTCACATCCAACACAACAATATCGTATCGGTTGTCCGAAAGTTTATCCATCGCCTCCATACCTCCGGCGGCAAGATCAACTTCAAACCCCAGTCCGGCTAAAATCGTTTCACCGAGCAACCTGTTTACACCATCATCATCTACAATCAGCACTTTTTTGCCATTAAACAAAATATGCGCTCTTTCATAATCATCAAGCTGCACATTTTCTTCACTTTTCATAAAGGGCAATAAAACTTTAAAGGTGGTTCCTTTACCCGGTAAGCTTTTCACTTCAATTTTTCCATCCTGCATCTCAACCAACCTTTTGGTGATGGTGAGACCCAGCCCGGTTCCGCCGAACTTTTGGGTGATGGAAGAATCAGCCTGCCTGAATTGTTCAAAGATCACATCGAATTTATCAGGTTCAATTCCTACACCTGTATCGGTGACCGTAATCTCCACAAAAACCTTAGTATGGGTTTCACTCTGATATTTGCAATTCAATTCAACTTTGCCCTTGTTAGTAAATTTTATGGCATTGCTGACCAGATTAAACAGTATCTGGCTTAATCTGAATTCATCTCCTAAAACGACCCTGTTTAAAACCTCATCCGTGTGAACCGAAAAGCCGATTTTTTTATGTTCGGCTTTTACCTTCATGGTTTTGTGGATATAGTCGATTACATTCGATATTTTAAAATGTTCCTCTTCGAAATCTATGCGACCTGCCTCAATGCGCGACAATATGAGCAGGTCATTCATAAAAGCGAGTAACAATTCCGACGACTTTTCAATCACCCCGGCATACTCTTTAGCCTTTGCTGTGAGTTCGGTTTTTAAGAGCTGTTCGGCAAATCCAACAATGGCACCAAGCGGCGACCTGATTTCGTGACTGATATTGGCCAGAAATTCACTTTTGGTTCTATTTGATTCTTCGGCTTGTTTTTTTGCCTTGTATAACCTTTTGGCATTGGCTTTCTCCAGTGTAATATTTTGGGTGATCATAATACAGGCATAAACCTTACCCGATTCATTCTTTACAGGGTATGTCCTGGCCATGTATATGTTTTGACGGTAACTGAATTCATCAATAACTTCTATCCCCTTAAAAGCTAATTTAATAAAAGGATTAAATATCCCGGCAAGGGTTTTATCAGCCAGGTCATCAACAATTCTTCCCCTGAAATCAGATGGATTTAAACCCTGCCCCTGCAGTGTTGCCCCTTCAGCAAAAATGAACTTTTTACCTGTATCGATAAAAAACATATGAATACCGGGCAGGTATCCGGTCATACGCTTTATAACTGCTAATTCCTGCGGATCCTTTGGGCCGGATTTACCTTTATCCATTTTATGCCCCACCCAGATCACCTCATTAGGATGATCTTTCTGTTTAAGAGTTTCAACTTTAAATCTAAAATATTGAGAATCTTCTCCGGCAGTTTTCAACTTAAATACCTGATGTGTATTTGATTTAAATAACTTGTTGAGACGGGATTTTAAATCAGATCCCGAATCATCAAACTGAATGAAATCAAACCAAATCTTTCCGTGAAGTTTTTTTTCAGAAATGCCCAGAGCCTGAGTTGCCGCTCTGTTCGCCGAAAGTATCCTGCCTTCAGGATCGACCAAAATCACAAGTTCTTCAATCAGGTCAAAGCCACCGAGAGCCGCAAAAGTACGGTTGGGCTTTTTCTTAAATTCTGCGTGGTGATGTATTGAATCATCATTGTTATTTTCTGTTTTCATATTTCCCATGAGAAATTGCCCTTCTTTTGCAACGAATTGCGAACAATATATAGTAATAACAATTATTACGCTATAATGATTAATAAAACTCAAACAAATGTGAAGTTATTCCACATTCTCAACATAAAAATCTAATAATAAAGGAGATATAAAAAAGAAGATCGTACAATACGTTTTAGCCAACCTAACTTACAATGAAGTTACTCATTAAGAATACAAAAAACCGGATGATTCCGGGTTACAACGAAATTACAACCAATGAAATGATCAATGATCATCGGGCTGAATTTTATGCCTGTGCTGACCTTCGAAATAGGAATCCTCAAACGCTTTCAAGGAAGTTCGCAGCTTTTCAACATATTTTACGTCGGTTGTTTGTTTGGTTTTCATAGCGTAAACAATGATTTGGTGCAACAGTGCCAGTTCCCGGTTATATTTCTCAAATGCTGCTCCTTCACTACTCTCCGGGAGTTTAATCCGTTGTGTTAAAAAATATTGGCTTGCAATATGCTGGATTTCATTGGCGTGGTCGTCTTTTGTTGTTATCCACCTTACAATCTGGTTGTAGTTTTTGTCTGAACCATCTGACATTTCGCTGATCTGGTTCATCGCTTTTTCGATGGTGGTAAAATGTTCATACAGCATGGCTATCCTCAGTTCGTCATTGTATATTCCACAGGGTACTTCGCAATGAGAATAACTTTTCAATGCAAACCCAATCATGATAACTATTCCAAAAAAGAGAGATTTTTTCATCTTGTGATTGTTTTTGTTTAGTTTATATTGAAGCAAAACATTAAATTTTGGCAAATGTTTACACAAAACTGTGGTATGTTTTTTATTAAAAGCTGAAGTGTGATTGGCTCTAAAATTCATTTTGTGATAACTTTGTAGATTAATCTTATCAAATGAAAAAATTACTGAATCTACTCGGACTTATCCTGATTTTATCCTCCTGTACACAGACTAAAAATACCAATATGTTTGATATATTTTCTCCGGATGAACAGGTACATGCAAGCTTTTTTTTAACCGCAAAGGGAAGGCCTGCTTATAAGTTATCGTTTAAAGGTAAAACCATAATAGATACCTCCTATTTGGGATTTAAGCTGAAAGAGGGAGATTTCCCTTCAGTTGGAATGACTGTAGAAAATCATGAAACCTCACAAGTGAATGAAACCTGGGAGATGCCATGGGGCGAGAAGCGAAACGTAATCAATCACTATCATGAACTGATCATCAATTTGAAAGAATCACAACCACCGCAAAGGAAAATGAACCTGATTTTCAGGGTTTATAATGATGGTATAGGTTTCCGTTACGAATTCCCCGAACAGGAGAACTTTACAAAAGCGATCATCATGGAAGAGAAAACCCAGTTCAACCTGGTTGGCGACCCACTGGTTTGGTGGCAGCCGGGCGATTGGGATATCTACGAACATCTATATAACACCAGCAGGTTTTCTGAAATAGATGCTCTCAGTAAAAGAGATCATGCGGATCTGGCTCAGACCCACATCCCCGAAAATGCAGTAAATACACCTGTTACCATGAAAACCAACGATAAGATTTACCTGAGTTTTCATGAAGCAAATCTGACTGACTATTCCGGAATGACATTAAAGGTAGATACTGCCGGACTCTCCATGGAAAGTTGTTTGGTTGGCTCCGAAAGATCGGGGTTTAAAGTAAAAAGATCATTACCTTTCAAAACTCCCTGGAGAACCATCCAGATTGCAGAAACAGCCGGTGGCTTGATTGAATCGGATCTGATCGTTAATTTGAATGAACCGAACAGGCTTGGAGATATATCGTGGTTTACCCCAATGAAATATGCAGGTATCTGGTGGGAAATGCATCTTGGGAAATCTACCTGGGCTTACGAAGGAGGCAAACATGGAGCAACAACCGAACATGCCAAAGAACTGATTGATTTTGCATCGGAAAATAATATCGGAGGATTGCTGGTTGAAGGATGGAATACCGGCTGGGAACATTGGATTGGGTTTGAAGAACGCGAAGGGGTGTTTGACTTTGTTACACCATATCCCGACTACAACCTTGAAGAAGTCGTAAGGTATGGCCGTGAAAAAGGTGTAGAACTGATCATGCACCATGAAACATCGGCGGCTCCAAGAACTTATGAGCAACAACTTGATACTGCATTTTCTTTGATGCAAAAACTGGGAATTCACAGTGTAAAAACAGGTTATGTTGGAAAGATCATACCCAAAGGGGAATACCACCACGGTCAGTGGATGGTAAACCACTACAGAAAAGTACTTGAAACAGCGGCCAGTTACAAAATAGCTGTAAATGCGCACGAACCCATCAAAGCGACAGGCATACGCAGAACTTTGCCTAATGCCATTTCGAGAGAAGGACTTCGTGGTCAGGAATTTAATGCCTGGGCAAAGGATGGAGGTAATCCGCCTGAACATCTTTCCATCATTGCTTTCACACGCATGCTTGCCGGCCCCATTGATTTTACACCCGGCATTTTCGACATCAAATTTAAAGAATGGAAAGAAATGAACCAGGTGAACACAACCCTGGCCCAACAACTTGCTCTTTATGTAGTGATTTACAGCCCGATACAGATGGCTGCCGACCTGATTGAAAATTACAGGGGTAATCCGGCCTTCCGGTTTATTCGTGATGTTGGTGTAGATTGGGAACAAAGTTTAGTACTGAATGGCGAACCGGGCGATTATGTGACCATTGCAAGGGAAGAAAAAAATACAGGAAATTGGTTTGTGGGTGGCATCAGCGATGAAAATGCCAGGGACATGGTGATCAATTTTGATTTTCTGCCGGATGGCATAACATTCGAAGCTTCGATTTACAAAGATGGAGCCAATGCACATTGGGACAAAAATCCGCTGGCAATTTCCATCGATTCGCGCCACATAAAAAAAGGCGATGAATTAAATGTATGGCTGGCTCCGGGTGGAGGGTTTGCCATCAGTTTACTGGCTACCGGTGGATCTGAATAAATACAACCCTCAGTAACACTTGCCAGTAGATTTTCAATTCCCTTCGTCACCAAATTGATTCAAAACAAAACACTTTTAATACGACATTTGCACAAAAATATTTAGTTAGATACAAGCGTATGGATAATTTATTTGTAAAAACCCTTCTGGATGTAATCCACGTTTTGGCAACGGTGTTATGGATCGGGGGTATGTTCATCAATTTTATAATCATCAGGCCTCTAACAATGAAAGTGCTTGATCCGGTAACCGCCGGACAATTTAACATGGCTCTGATGAAAAAATTCAGGATCATTGTGTATGCCTCTATCGTTCTGTTGGGCGTGACAGGTATTCCACTTAAAATTGTTAATCCGAATTATATCGATATTATCAATTTCGAAAACCAGTGGGAAATCGTATCATTTATCAAACATCTGTTCTATGGATTGCTGGTGATTCTTGCGGTTTTCAATTTTGAGATCGTTAGTCCAAACATGGCAAGGGCGGCAGCCGGCAAGCATCAGCCACAATTGTTAAAATGGAGGCAAAGAGCAATGATCAGTGGTATGCTGGCGATGTTCAGTGCTATAGTTATCCTTATACTATCCTCGATGATGCGATATCTTTAAATTTCTGGTTTTGGGGCTTGTGCCCTGCCAAACAGTCAACAAAATCAAGTCGTTTTATGTTCTAATAGCATGGAGAACATAGAGGGACAACTGGTCGTTTTGGCCCATATTATTCTGTCGTCGGTGCTGGCCGGGATCATAGGTTTCGAGCGTGAAAGGCTTGACAAACCGGCTGGCATCAGAACGCAGATGATCGTGGCAGGAGCCGTAACATTTTTCGTTTTTCTTGGCCAGGAAATAGTCGAATATTTTGTAAAGGCGGGTTATGCCGACCGCATCAACACCGATCCGACAAGGATCATCCAGGCCATCGTTGTGGGAATCAGTTTTATCGGAGCCGGAACAGTTTTACAAGTCGCAAAAGATCATACCATCCGGTATTTAACCACAGCCGCAACCATTCTTATGTCGACCGGAATTGGGATCGGTATTGCCCTGAAACAGTACATCCTGACGATTGGAGTAACAATTTTTGTTTTGGTGATCAATTATGCCATCCGGCAATTTGCCATCCGGATCGAAAACAGGGCCAGCAGAAAAAAGAAATAGACACTTACTTAACAGATACCACAATTTGACCGGCGATTTGGGCGGCTGTCGAAAGTGTTGAAATATCCGGATAAAGTTTTCCGTCTTCACCTGCATAGTGGCTGTGTCCTGCCAATTTCATGGAATAATTATCCTGTAGCTCCTTCATATTAATTCGAACACTGTACACCACAGCCGGTTGTGCTGAAGTTTTATATTCCTCATTTCCCGGAAACCTGTTGTTGGTCCAGTAATCGTTCCAATCCCAGGGCTGATTGATCTCAAGCAAGACCGTAAACACTTGTGGTGGAGACCGGTCCAGTTTTGAATGAAGGATAAAATTGTCTTGTGGTGTTGCACCCGAATAGGCATCCGGTACCGGATTATCAGGAGTCGGTAAATACAATCCATCCGGCGCTTTTATACCTCGCTTATGTGCCCAATATGGTAGTGCTGCCGGTCTGCGGATCTCTCCGGGCTCCCAGTTTCCTTTTGAATCATCACCATAATTAAAAACCCCTTTTGCAATGGAGCGCGACACATAGAGGGTTTGGATATAATTGCCTGTAGTATCTTCAATCCAAATTGCCAGCAGTGGGTGGTTGTGGGCAACACCTTTGGTAAATTCAAGTGAAATTTCAGGACCCATACCATTTTGATTGGTGACAATGGTTTCAGGCGTACCATCAGGCTTGTTTGATTTTTGTGCTGCTACAACAAAAGGAAGTATAGCTATAACAACGATGAAAACGAACGGTATTAATCCTGAGTTATTGATCTTTATTAATTTCATGATGCTACTTTTTAAATTTCAACAATAATTCCTAAAGTTGGCAGGGTTGTACCCGATTCGTTGGGCAGCGACCGTAAAATATATCGTTGCTGCGGATAAGGCAAAGCCAAAGTAGCAGGATCGATATTGGGATCTCCGTTTTCATCCAGATTGGTCAGGAAATCCTGCTGCTGCAATTTAAAGTTATAAATATTCTGAATATCGACATACAATATTAGCGACCACTTATCGAAGAAATATTGTTTGTCGACCCGAACATCCAGTTGATGGAAGTTGCCACCTCTTTCGGCATTAAACCGGCTGTAATCAAGGTATGCCGTATTGCGCACATCCCAGGCTGGCCGAAGCGACGATTTCGCAACATCATAGGGGGTAAAAGGTGCACCTCCAACAAAACGCCATTTGGCACCGATATCCCAATTTCGCTTCAGTGATCGTAAAATCGTGAGATTGAGTATATGTTTATTATCCCAAGCTGAAGGCAGATAGTTTCCGTCACCGTTCTCAAATTCACTTCTTACAAAGGTGTACGACAAAATAACATTAAAACCCATGAGATCCTTATCCCTGGCCAATACCTCAAAACCATATGCCCGGCCTTTGGAAATGGACAAAACAGCTTCGTCGCCAAAAGTTCCGAAATCACCACCTTTACTGGCCAAATTCACACTGTCTCTGATCGAATAGGGATAATTTCTGTATCGCTTATAAAACCCTTCAATGGTGAACTTCGAATCGTCCTGCGGCAAATACTCTATGCCTGCCACGATATGATCAGCGCTTATGTATTTTAAACCATTCTCTTTATTCACCAGTTCACCTTCATTGTTTCGATAGCCGAGGGCTGTGTATGGGGGTCGTTGAAAATACCTTCCCGTGTTAAAATTCAGCGAAAATTTTTCGGTGAGGGCATAACTGG
>JAGQVF010000132.1 GCA_020438135.1 Bacteroidales bacterium
CGGTTTAATGCTTCCGTTGAGCGATTTGAGATGCTGAAAGAAAAATTGGAGCGTAAAGGAACATTCAATCCTCAGCAGGCCGAAAAATTCAGTGAGCTGGAGCAGCAATTTAAGTTTAAAGCGATGAAATCGCACGAATTACCTGTTAAAACACTGCCTTCATGTGAGGAAAATCCTTTTATCATTTACCTGGTTCGCGATGGCCGGGATGCGTTGGTTTCAACAGCCCATCACAGGAAAGACATCGTTAAACCGGGTTCTGATTTCAAAAAAAACCTGAAGGAAGCCATTAAGGCAAAAATGGGAACCTATTTCGGTGGATGGGGTTACAATGTGGAAGAGTGGCTGAAAATTGCCCACGTCGTTTTCAGATTTGAAGATTTTATCAAAAACCCTGTCGAACATACGGAGAAGCTCAGGCAATTCATTTCATTACCTGAGCCTGACCTTAACAAAGTTCCAACGTTTGAATCGCAAAAATCGGGTGAGGCGCATTTTGGCGGACAGGCAAGGCAGAAATTATCGGAGCAGGAACAACAGGAATTCAACAACAAGTTTTTCAGGAAAGGGAAAGTAGGTGGCTGGAAAGATGATATGCCCGAAGATATCCATGATCTGTTCTGGAAGAAATATGAAGGAACAATGGAAAAACTTGGCTACCGGTACGATGGAAGTATAGCTGATAAAATTCCTGGCGATATAACATCATGATATTTGTTTAATCGTGCTGAATCATCTGCAAATCTCAAAACGAATGATCGATCACAAGAACAACATTTTAATTGAAACAATCCTGAATGTTTAGAAAAAACCGGAAAATAAAAAACCATATTGAACTGATCTCTATCCACATTCCGAAAACTGCAGGAACCTCGTTCAGAAACATCCTTAAGAAAAGTTTTGGTGAAGAAAAGGTTGCCAGGCTTGATATAAAAAATGATCCGCTACAGGTTGAAGTTGACAGCCTACCTTTCACCGATTCAAAATTGCCACCTAAAATTCGGGTCATTCATGGCCATTTTAAATATCCCGACCTTGAACAATTATTTGAAATAAAACCGGGAACACCTGTCGTAACCTGGCTCCGCGACCCCGTTCAGCGGGTTGTTTCCAACTATTTCTATTTATCGAAAAGACTACACGAGGAACTCGACGAAAAAGGCAAAGGCCTTAACATTCTTGCCAAGATGGAAAAAAGTCTGATGGAGTATGCCCGGGCAGAAATTAACAGGAACAGGATCAGTAAATTCCTGACCGGTATAAAATTAGACCAATTGGATTTTGTTGGCATTATGGAGCATTATGCAGAAGATCTTGAAATTTTTAAACGAACATTTGATTTGCCGGATTTAGAAATTTTCGAACACAATGTTACCGGCACAAAAAAGGAAGTATGCGAGGCCGATTTGGAAGAAATTAAACAACTCAATACGGAAGATATTAGCTTGTACGAAATTGCGCTTAAAATAAGAGATAAACAGTTGCAAAAATTTAATTTATAATGATCTTTTGGGCATCATTCATATGATATAGAAGTATCAAAATAAATGAACAATAAGCTTTTAAATAAGATCACATATCGTTTTTCAGGAGATCAAAAACCTTTCCTGATCTCCATTCATATACCTAAAACGGGTGGACGATCTTTTTATGAACTGCTGAAACTTGTGTATGGAGCAAAAGTGGATCCCCGAACAAAAAGGGAAGATTTTTTTCCGGATGAAAGTAAGAAAGAAAAAATCACGATCACGAAAGACATTTCTGTTCTTCACGGCCATTTTCATTTTCCGGAAATTCAGCATTTGACAGGACCGCAAACGAAACTGGTAACCTGGCTGCGTGAACCTGCTGACAGGGTGATCTCAAATTATTATTTTCTGATGTTCAGGATTCAAAGCGGAAAAGTTAAACCTGAACAAAGAGATAAACAAAGCTATTCCCTGATGGACTATGCCAAAATGGATTCACAAAAAAATGTGATGAAAAAGTTTCTGGGCGATTCCGACCTGGACGATTATTTTTTCGCCGGTGATTTCCACGAATATGCAAAAGAAATAAACCATTTGCTGAACAGGCTCGGTTACAAAGGAAAAGTTCCTGAAATCCATGAAAACAAAACACACGATCTCAATATTTATAAACTCTGCACCACACAACCCGGTGACATCACGGATACAATGAAAGACGAAATCCGGGAGATGAATCAGGCTGACATTCACCTCTACAATACAATGCTGGAGTTGAAGAAAAGACGAGGTGAACCCGAAGCTGCATTGAATAAACGAACACATTGAGCATATAAACAGACACAAATGATTTGGTTGGCGTCATTCCCGAGATCGGGAAACACATTCGTAAGAAACATCCTGTTTGAAGTGTATGGTATTGAATCGAGCACTTTCCATTACCAGGTGGATTATACGATCGACCATGATTATGACAAATTTGTTTTTGTTAAAACACATGAATTGCCGGACCTGTTGGTTCCTGCCGACAAAAGCATTCCGGCTGTTTACATTGTCCGCGACGGAAGAGATGCCATGGTTTCGATGGCGCACCACCGGAAAGACATCATCGTGCCCGGTTCCGATTTTTATCAAAACCTGAAAGAAGCTATCATTGCCGATAAAGGTAGCTTTTTTGGCGGTTGGTCTGAAAATGTTTCGCAATGGATCAAAAGAGCCGATATTGTTATCAGGTATGAAGATCTGTTGGCAGATCCCATTGCCTGTGTGGAAAGGATCAGGCATTTGCATAACCTTCCTGAACCCGACCGGGACAAACTGCCAACCTTCGAAAAGCTCAAATTCGGCATTCCGAAATACGGGGCAAAAAGGGATATCAACATCAGTGAAAGCGAAAAACGCGATCAGGCCAACCGTTTTTTCAGAAAAGGGAAAAAAGGAACCTGGAAAGAAGAAATGCCCGACGAACTTCACGACCTGTTTTGGAGCTATCATGGGGAGACCATGATAAAACTGGGCTACTCCTTCGAAGGCGAAATGAATTCTCCTGACCCGGATTTCGATTATAACATTTCTTCGAAACTGGGAATTACCAAACCTAAGAAAGCGCAACGAAATTACAAGGTGCTGATCGAAAGCAATAAACTCGTTTCAACTGACAACGACGGTGTAAAAAGATACCAGGTAGAATTGCTGAAAGGTTTACTCCCACTGGCAGAAAACGAAAACTCCGGTTGGCAGATCGACCTGTTTATCCACGGAGAAATTCATCCTTTGGCCGACCTGAAAGCAAACATTCTGTCCGACTTTAACATGCCGGCATCCAGTGATGATCCTGATTCCGCCCGCAAACGGACTTTGTTCGAAACGCTCGAAAAACTCCTTGTAAGCATTGTCCCACGAGGCTTTGTGAGCTTTTTAGACCGGCACAACATTACGATATTTCATCGTGCCTACGAATTTATTAAACGTATCCTGTTTTTTTCAGGCAGTTTGCTGCTTCAACTTAAAAATCTGCTAAGGGGCCGTTCCGCATCAGATACGCAGGAAAATACAAAAGCCGACATGGTTCAAAGGTTTAATGAATACGACCTGATCCACCTGCCTTTAAAACATCATTATACTCCTTTTGTGAACGCTGAAACACATTTTATATCAACCATCCATGATCTGACCCATCTGTATTTCCCGCAATTTCATACAAAGATAAACATCAGCAATTCTGAAAAAGGAATGCGGTTTTTGCTGGATAAGAATGCTCACCTGATCGCCGTTTCGGAATCAACCAAAAATGATCTTTTGAAAGATTACGACATTACAGATGATAAAATCCATACCATCCATGAGGCGGCAGATAAAAGAAAATTCAATTTTAAAATCAATCAGGATGATGCCGACAGGGTGAAAACAAAATATGGAATCGACATCGGCACCCCTTATTTTATTTGTTTGTCAACCATCGAACCCAGGAAAAACCTGACCAACACCCTCAGGGCATTTTTAAAGCTTGTCAGGGAAAACCCTGAAATCAGACTAAAACTGGTGATCGCCGGTAAAAAAGGGTGGCATACCAACAAGTTGCAATTGGAAGAAGACTGGATTGCCAACCGGGTTATTTTCACCGGTTTTGTTGACGACAGAGATATTCCTTTCCTGTATTCGAATGCCGTGGCCATGAGCTACATTTCATTTTATGAAGGCTTCGGGTTACCTTTACTCGAAGCGATGTCGTGCGGCACACCTGTACTTTTCGGAAACAACAGTTCGATGATTGAAGTAGTCGGTGACGGCGGTTTGCCCTGTGATCCGAACGAAATTAATGACATTAAAAATAAAATGCATCAAATGTACTATGATGCTCAATTAAGAAAAACCCTGAGCATAAAGGCTTTAAAACAATCAAATAAATTTTCCTGGAGAAAATCTGTGATGGAAACGTTGGATGTTTACATGAAAGTCATCGATAATCAATCTATTCCGAAATGAGTAAAGGAAAGAGAATCGTAATTCTGGCCGATCCGCTCGACAACCAGTATGCCGGCATCCATATCTACACCAGGGAGATGATCAGGTCGGTGACGGAACCGGACCGGAAAAATGAATACATTCTCATCCGGGAAAAGAAAAGCGATGATTTCCCCCATCTCCGGCAAATTGCAGTACCAAACCTCCCTTTATGGACAGGTTACCAGGCGATGCGGTTTTTTGTGATATTTCCAACGATCATCCTGAAATTAAAACCCGATATAGTGATCGAACCGGCTCATTTCGGGCCGTTCAACCTGCCCCGCACCATCAAAAGAATGACAATCATTCATGACCTTACTCCCATCAAGTTCCCTGAATTACACCGGGGATATAGCGCCATGCTCCAACGAATATTTTTAAAAAGAATACTCAATAAGGCCCACCTGATCCTTACCAATTCGAACAACACGCTAAAAGATGTAAAGGAGGTTTTTCCGTTTACAGGGAATAAATTAAAAATGATCTATCCCGGGAAAGACCGTCTCTTCAAACCAACCGATCCGGGTGAGATTAGAAAAAAACACAAGCTTTCCGAACCCTATTTTATATTTGTCGGAACCATCGAACCGCGTAAAAATCTTTTGATGTTGCTGAAGAGTTATCAAAAATTCAGGGCACAATCCTCAATGCACGTGCATTTGGTGATTGCCGGCAAATATGGCTGGAAATCCGACGCATTTAAAGAAGCCCTCGGAGATTGTCCCTATTGCGAAGACATCAGGATTATGGGATATGTTGATCGCAACGACTTACCGG
>JAGQVF010000133.1 GCA_020438135.1 Bacteroidales bacterium
GGACAAATAACCTGAAATTGACAAATCAGTGGATTGCTTTCTATCGACTCAATTTTAGTCAATATAGCTCAATCTATTAAATCTATTAAATCGAAATTTTAGTCAATAGAAAAACTAAAACTGGAAGTAGAGGGAGAGGAAGACGGCGAATTTGTTCACGTTATCCTTGTCGAGATGGGAGAGGCGCCAGATGCCGTCCACACGGATGATTTTAAAGATGTTCTCGATGCCTACACCGGCTTCAACATAAGGTCTTTCGAGGGTGTGCGAATTGTCGGGGAGTTGGTTGTATTGTTTGTTTTCATCACTTAATGTCCCTATCACCCCTTTCACAAAACCTACCTCGCGCCATTTGAGTTTACGCATCAATGGTATCTTATTTAAAAAATATCCGTCGAAGTGATGGGTGTAATATACACTTACGTATTCGTCGCTGATAAACTCGAAATAATTCATCAGGTTAAAAGAATATTCGTCAAAAAGAAAAGTCTCATTCCCCGGATGTAAGTGCAGGAGCGGGAAAGGAAGTGTTCCCCATATCTTTCCGGTTTGCACCATGTATTTTGACCACCCGAGATGAAATACATTAAACCAGTGCTTGAAACCGAGCTGGAGTTTGTGGTATTCGTACTCACCTCCCAGCAAACCGGGAATGCCATAGGTATAATCCACAGTGAAGATAGGGTATTTGGTACCTACACTAATGCGGTCAAAATCGCCCATCAGGAATTTTTCATTAAAGGCAAACCGTGAACCAAATCCCACTTCTGTAGTGATAATACGATCTTTTGTACTCACTTCACCGCCGCCATTACGGATCTCGATTTTTGCTTCACCCACCGGAATGATCTCCTTATACATCGATTTGACCGTACTTGAAAAACCGTTGAACCACTCGTGTTCATAATCGAATTTAAACTCGCTTGTGAGCGATAACTTGTCGGCGGGATTACGTCTGAAAAGAGCGGCAAACAGGAAATCATCGCGGAGGGCATTGGGGCTGTTTCCCAATTGTTCGATATCGTATCGGTAGTTGCCACTAAATGCCCGTCGTGGGTTTTTATTGGGAAGAAAAAGGAAACCAATCCCGTATTTGAATTTTTGATCCAGGGTTCCGTAAGCAACATGTCCCTGCAGCCGGAGATTTTCATTGAAGGCCGCAGTGGTGCGACCTCCCAGCCTGATTCGGGTTCCTTCGATTGCATTAAAACTCAGAATGGACGCATAGGGACCGAATTCAAATTTATCACGCTCGTAATAGCCTGTTATCACGGTTTCAACAATATCAAGCCAGGTTTTAAATGCCGGTAGATTTTTAAGTGTATCCACCATGTGGTAGATTGTTTTTTCATTTTTGCTCAGAGGTTCATGCCGGCGCTCGTCCCAAAAATCTTCCTCTTTGTTGTAGGCTTTTTCCGATACTATTACATCGGTTGGCAAACTATAAAATTTTTTGTCCTTCAGCTTGTTAAAAATAAAGTTTCGGTAAGTAGTAGTTTTTGTTCCGAAAAAACCAAGCACCTTGTCATTGTCTTCGAGTGCATTAAAATCACCCACGCCCTTGTCCTTTGTTACCATCCAGTATTTTCCATTGATCAGGTCGAATTCCTGGCTCAGAACGAGGTCGTTCACATAGTTGAGATTGGCGTCTTCAGCAATGCGCATTTCAAACGACTTAACAGCATAGGTGGTATCGTTAATCCAGAGGTGCCCCGTGAAGGTGAGTTCCTGTTTACGCCTGGGTTTAAACATCAGTTTATAGCACCATTTGTTTCCGATATTAGCACTGTCAACAAGGTAATATTTATAGTGATTTAATCCAAAATCGGCTATTGGGCTGATGAAGTTTTTCTGGAAGATGGTGATATAGTTATCATAAATATTATATTGCTGGAACATGTTTCCCAGGAATTGGAGCACACTCTCATTTTCAATACCCGAAACTTTTGCTGCCTTGATCACCTCTTTTGTAGCGGGAGGATCTTTTCTGAAATAGTAGTCGGAAAGCGACTCGGAGAGGAAAATCGGCAGGTAGGTTTTACCATTAACCGTGGAGGTATCCACATAATCAAAAATGAATTTAAAGGGTCTGAGAATCCTTCTTTCCCTGAATTTATCAGTAATGTTATTGGCATCCACTTCCATTTTATTGTACACCTCATATTGATATGCATCGAACTCCTTGCTGCTGTTGCTATCTTTATTGGCGATGATTTTACGCAACAGGATTTCAGCCGGATTTTCGCCGGCAAGGATCACCACTTCAGGCAGATCGATATTTTTCGAATCCAGGTTAAATTGAATTTCCTGGAACCGATTTTTAAAAACCGGCTTATATTGTGTGTTATATCCGATAACGGAAGCAACAAGGGTATCGGTGGGATGTTTAGTTTCGATTGAAAAAGAACCGTCAAAACCCGATGTTACACCTATTGTAGTTCCTTTAAAATAAACATTGGCAAATGGGATGGGCTCAGATGTAACCGCATCGGTAACAGTTCCCATGATCTTGGTGATCTGTCCGTTAGCAGTTCCCGCCAATAACAGCAGGACAAGCCACAGTAAGGATATGTTACATTTGATATACATCTGGGTGAAACTGCCGGATTTATCAAAAGTAAATAACGATTTACAGGCAGTTAAGTTTTTCATTTTGTCAATTAGCGATTCCGCTCACTTTAAAATCGGATAGTTTTTGAGCCCGGGAAACGTAATTTTTATTGTTTGCGTTATTGTAAAAATTTAAAAACCAGTCGACTACTATAAAATACCTTCTTTCAGAATGTCGTGCAGGTGGATCACTCCAACATATTTGGTGCCATCCAGCACAAGCAACTGTGTGATATTGTTTTTGCGCATCAGTGATAATGCATCTACCACAAGGGTTTCCTTATCTATTGTCCTTGGGTTTGTGGTCATGATATCGGCAGCAGTAATACCATCGATAGTTGTGTGCTTTTGCAACATCCGTCGAAGATCTCCGTCAGTGATCATGCCCTGTAACTGTCCGTTTTTCAGCACAGCGGTTGCACCAAGTCTTTTGGATGAGATCTCAACAATTACCTGGCTCACCGGGTCGGTCAAATTAACCATTGGCATTTCATTTTTTACAAACAGATCGTCAACTTTCAGGTATAGCTTTTTACCAATGGCACCGCCGGGATGAAACTTGGCAAAGTCCTCTGTAGTGAAACCTCTGCATTCGAGCAGGGCAACAGCCAGTGCATCGCCCATAACCAGTTGTGCTGTAGTGCTTGATGTTGGAGCCAGGTTGTTGGGACAGGCCTCTTTTTCAATCCGGGTACTCACCAAAAGGTTGGCTTTTTGGGCCAGGTATGAATCGGGATTACCTGTGAATGCGATCAGCAGGTTACCCCTTTCGATGATCAATGGAACCAATACTTTAATTTCAGGGGTGTTGCCGCTGTTCGAAAGACAAATGATAACATCTTCATCCCTGATAATACCCAGATCGCCATGGATGGCATCCGCTGCATGCATAAAAATGGCAGGCGTCCCTGTAGAATTGAGCGTTGCAACTATTTTGGATGCAATGTGAGCACTTTTCCCGATGCCAGTAATGATTACACGGCCGTTGGAATTCAATATTTTTTCAACAGCAGCGGCAAAGTCTTTTTCTACCTGTATTTCAAGTTCGCTGATTGCCAGGGCTTCAGAATTTATTGTTCTTTTGCCGATTGAAATAATTTCTTCGAGGGTCTTCAATTTTTTTGTTTTTTGCACGATGGCAAATATACAAACAAAAAATGCTGAGGATTCGTATGAAGCCTTTCTACAGGTTTGGCAATGGTCTGAAATTGTAAGATTTAGAAGAAAATATCAGAATGAAAATGAATTATTTGCATAAATATATTTGTTTTGCAAGTTTTTTTTTCAGTAAATTTGTGTAAACAAGAAGAAATTACAAGTTAAATTATTCATAATGAAAATGTTATCCTTAAGCGGATTAATCAGGTAAATTTGATACAGGAAGTAATGGTAAAAAAGGATGATTATCAGTTGCATCAATTGTTGAAGAGTATTTTCGGGTTCGACAGTTTTAAAGGCAATCAGGAAGCGATAATCAGGAGTGTATTAGCAGGGAAAAATACCTTTGTGATCATGCCGACGGGCGGTGGCAAATCGATGTGCTATCAGTTACCGGCTATCATTAATGAGGGTACTTCCATCATAATTTCACCCTTAATTGCGCTCATGAAAAATCAGGTAGATGCTATCCGGAATTTTGGTGCAGAACAGGGCATTGCTCATTTTCTAAACTCATCTCTCTCGAAAGCAGAAATCAATCAGGTAAAAGACGATTTAAGTTCAGGTAAAACCAAATTGTTGTACGTGGCTCCTGAATCACTTACCAAAGAAGAAAATGTTGATTTTTTGAGTAAAATAAAAATATCTTTTTATGCTGTGGATGAAGCTCACTGTATTTCTGAATGGGGGCACGACTTCAGACCAGAATACAGGAGAATCCGTCCGATCATTGAATCCATCGGTCAGGATGTACCGATTATGGCTTTAACTGCCACTGCAACACTCAAGGTTCAACAGGATATCCAAAAGAATCTCAATATTCTGGATGCTACGGTTTTTAAATCCTCTTTCGACAGGCCCAATTTATATTATGAAGTGCGTCCCAAAACAAAAGATGTTGTAAAAGACATTATTAAATACATCAAGCAGAATTCCAATAAGTCAGGGATCGTGTATTGTCTGAGCCGGAAAAAAGTTGAAGAGCTGGCCGAAACCTTTAAAGTAAATGGAATTAAAGCGCTCCCTTACCATGCCGGGCTCGATTCTGTTACACGCAGAACCAACCAGGATAAATTCCTGATGGAGGAGGTGGATGTAATCGTTGCAACCATAGCTTTTGGAATGGGTATCGACAAGCCCGATATCCGGTATGTGATCCACCACGATATACCTAAAAGCATAGAAGGGTATTACCAGGAAACAGGACGCGGAGGACGTGATGATGGCGAAGGTAACTGCATCGCTTTTTATAGTTATGATGACATTGTTAAACTTGAAAAGTTTATGAAAGGCAAACCTGTGGCTGAACAGGAGATTGCCAAACAGCTGTTGCAGGAAACTGTTGCCTATGCCGAGTCGTCGGTGTGCCGGCATAAACAATTGCTTCATTATTTTGGCGAAGAATACGAAAAAGAGAATTGCGGAGCCTGCGACAATTGCCTGCATCCCAAAGAAAAATTCGAAGGTAAGGATTATATCAAAATCGGAATTGAGGCAGTATTGGAAGTTAAACAATTGTTTAAGGTTAACCACATTGTGAATGTTTTGATGGGGAAAAACTCTGCAACCATCAAATCCTTTAAACATAATAAGCTGAAGGCTTTCGGCAGGGGAATGGACCACGATGAAAAATTCTGGAATGCCGTGTTAAGACAGGCATTGATCCAAAACCTGCTAGCCAAAGACATCGAAAATTATGGTCTTCTTAAGGTAACGGAAGATGGACGCAGGTTTCTTGAAAGTCCTTACTCTGTGATGCTAGCCAAAGATCATGATTATGAAGGTGAGGATGACGAAGAAGATGTGTTTGGTGGAGGTGGATCGAAGACGGCCAGCGCCGACCAGACCCTCTTTACCTTGTTAAAAGACCTCCGTAAAGACATTTCAAGGAAAGAAAATCTTCCGCCATTTGTAATTTTCCAGGATCCTTCGCTGGAAGATATGTCTATTCAATACCCCATAAAAGAGGAAGAATTGCTCCAAATTACCGGGGTGGGGACCGGCAAAGCAAAAAAATACGGAACACCGTTTCTGAACCTGATCAAACAATATGTTGAAGAAAATGAGATAATCAGGCCCAATGATATGGTGGTTAAATCAGTTGTTAATAAATCGGGGTTAAAGGTATATATCATTCAAAGCATCGATCGAAAACTTGCCCTTGAAGATATTGCTATGACAAAAGATTTAACGGTGGATGAATTGCTGACCGAAATTGAAAGAATAGTGTCATCAGGCACCAAGGTAGATATCAATTATTACATCACTGAATACGTTGATGAATATCATCAGGAGGAGATTTACGAGTATTTTAATGAGGCTGAAACGGATTCTATCGAAGAGGCATTAAATGAATTGGGAGAAGATGAGTTTTCGGAGGAAGAAATCAGGTTGATGCGTATCAAATTTTTATCGGAAGTCGGAAATTAATTAGAGCAATAAAAGTTAAAAATATTTTTGTAAAGACCTTTCAATACCTTTGTCAGGTCTTTTATTTTAAATCAGGATGCATATGTCGGAACACTCAGAAGTGAATTTTAAAAGAAATCAAGCTACCATCTTGGTGTTGAATGGTATTTTGCTGGTTTCCATTATTGTACTTTTCTTGCTTCATTTTAGCAAGGATGATAAGCCTGCGACAAAGGCCGGAGATAAAACTGAAAGTGCCCTGGCAAATCAATTGGCAAGGGCAACCCATTCTATTGCATTCGTAAATTCGGAAGAATTACTGCAAAAGTACCTGTTGGTGAAAAAGCTTACAGATCAGCTCGAAAGTGAACGAAAAAACAAGGATGCTGATTTTTCAAAAAGGCAACGGGAATTTGAACAGGAGGCTGCTTATTTCCAGGAATCGGTTCAGAAACAAAGTATATCAGAAGAATCGGCTCAACGCATTTATGAGCAATTGATGATGAAGCAGGAGGAGTTGTATAAACTGCAGGACGACTACAGTGCAGAACTTGCACAGAAAGAATTTGAAACCAATGTAATTTTACTCGACAGTGTACGTAATTACCTGCATCGGTTGAACAAAAAATACAATTTCGACTATATCCTCAATTATAATGCTGCCGGAGCAATTTTACTGGCCAGGGATACTTTCGATATAACAGCCTCCGTTTTAGAAGGGTTGAACAGTGAATATCTCGAAAAATACCCACCTAAAAAATGATTTCAGGAATTCGATATGTGATCTTCATAGCCTTCATTTTCCTCATTCAGGCATGTACACAGAAAGTGGAAGTCAGCGAAGTTAAACCGGAAAATCTGATACCAAGAGATTCAATGGTGGATATACTGGTTGATATGCAGATCATGGAATCCATTTTGATGATTGAGCAAAAAAGAGGAAGTCATAGTGAAGTGAATGAAAAAAAATATGAACTGTATAACGATATTCTTGAAAAGCACAACATCAGCAAGGAAGAATTTGACAGCAGTTTTGTTTATTATCAGAACGATCTGAAAGTTCTTGATGAGATTTATGCCGATGCCATTACAAAACTTTCCAAAATGAAAACCAATGTCAATTTGGAATAGCAACGCTACTTGATCCGGGTGAAAACTGCCGAACAATTCAATGAATCAGCCTCATCCTTTTTGTAATAATTAAAATTGATCGTATTATTTTGAAGCTTACCGCTTCCTTCAACCGTGTAAGGAAAAGATGAACTGCAAATTTCCTGTTCAAGCATCTGGATAGAACTTCCGGCAATGATCGCCTGGGGAGGGTTGTCGCAGTTTACAATGTGTAAAAATCCCTGTATGATTACTTGCGATGAATTTGCAGGATCTTTTTCAATGGTTACATTATACTCTTTTTTTTGGCAATTCTCGGAGACGCTCCACGTCCCGATAAAATTTTCACGATCTTCAGTTAAATCGGTAAGATCCGAATCATCTTCGCATGCTGAAAAAAGCATTAAAAACAAAACGAAGAGAAACAAAATGCGGGTATTATTTTTTGATGACATAACGCGAAATTACTAAAAAGTAGTTTAGGTTAAATCAACGTTTGGCCTCCCTAAAAAGTGTAAATTTGTCATACAATTGATTTTGGAAGGATTACTGCAGTGCTAAAACCTAATCGGGAAAATGCCCGTGTTATCGTTACTAAAATAGCTGTCGTGAATAAAAAAAACATTGAAAGAATTTATAAACGGATTGAAAGCCTGGTGCTCGACAGGAAATTGAAGGATGCCCTGGATGTGCTTAAAGACCTGGTGATCAATTCCAGGAAAGGCGAGTTTATTTCTCAATACGAGTCGTTGGATAATACGTATGAAAACCTCCTGAAGTACGCCATTAGCGGTGTTAAAGATCCGGAACGAGAAAAGATTTATAACAAACTGCTGGTTTCGGTTCTCGAACTTGCTGATGTTGCCCTGCAATATGCATATATGAGCGAAAGTGAGCAATATGTTTATAAGCTCAAAAAGAAAATCGAATTTGAAAACAGGCAGGTAAAGGATGAAGCACTGAACAACCTTGAAAGCCTCGCTTTTGATAAAGAACTTTCTGATGTTTTGCAGGATAGTCTTGAATCAGGAAGAAATGAACGCGAAGAATACGATAAACATCACGATTTGCTGATCAGGATTTTTAACATCGTTTGGCTAACAGATAAATTTAATGAATCGGACGAAAACCTCCTGCATTCCATCTGGCAAAATCAGTATTTCCCGTGGCACGAAAAGGCAGTGGTCGTCAGTGCATTAACTCTGAGTGCCATACGTTGTTTTGATTCGGGTAAAATCGGATTGCTACTGGAGTTTGCTACGGATAAAAATATGGAAATCCGTTACAGAGCCCTTACCGGTTTATTTGTCACCCTTTATTTATACAATCAAAGATTGCATCTCTATCCTGCACTGTTGCAGAAAATCAGCTATTTTATCGAAGAAAACGAACCGGGTAAAGATTTTGAGCGAATCGCAATTCAATTGATCAAATCGAAGGAAACAGAAAAGATCACAAAAAAACTTCAGGAAGAAATTTTACCTGAAATGGTAAAGTACCAGCCTGTTTTGCGAGATAAACTTGATCTTGATAATATTCTGTCGGATGATTTTATGGATGATAAAAACCCCGACTGGGAAACGGTATTCGAAGATGCTCCCGATTTGCTCGATAAACTTCAGGAAATTTCAAAACTTCAGCTTGAAGGTTCGGATGTATTTATGAGTGCCTTTTCTCGGCTGAAACATTTTGGTTTTTTTAATGAGATCGTCAACTGGTTCAGGCCTTTTTACAAAGATAATCCCTACCTGCAGGAAGTGCTTAAAAATGAGGATGAAAAAATAAAAACCGGATCTTTTCTCGAGGGTTTGGAAGAATCGATTTTCATGTGCAATTCAGATAAGTTTTCTTTTTGTCTGAATATTCCCAATATGCCTCAAATGCAAAAATCGATGATGTTTGAGATGTTTAATGCCGAACTCGAAAGCCTGAAAGAGCTCCAGCAGGAAGAGGATATCCTCAACACTGCTGCCCGTGAAACGAGCATCATATCACGTTATGTTCATGACCTTTACCGCTTTTACAAACTGCATCCCCTCAAGTCTGAATTTCTGGATATTTTTACTTTACCCTTTGATTTTTTCAATAACGACTTTATTTCCATCCTGGTGAACGATCAGGACATTTTGAGAAATATCGCAGAATTTTTGTTTGAAAAGGGTTATTATGAAAATGCATTATCGGCCTATCAGAAGTTAAATCAGCAGGGTGATGTAAGTCTGGAGGTTTTTGAAAAAACCGGTTATTGCCACCAGCAATTGAAACAATTTGAAAATGCACTTGAGTTTTATAAAAAAGCCGAACTTTTTGATGCCAATCGTGCTTGGAACCTGAAAAAAATAGCTCTTTGTTACCGATTTACTGGAAACTTTAAAGAATCGCTGCATTATTACCTGGAAGCTGCCAAACTGGAGCCAGACAATATTTATGTACTCACCTATATAGGGCATGCTTACCTTGATTTGAAACAGTTTGACAAAGCCCTGGAATCATATTACAAAGTTGAGTTTCTGGCTGAAGAAAACAAAAAGGTATTACGACCGATTGCCTGGTGTTCATTTGTGTTGGGCAAGATGGAAACGGCTAAAAAATATTACGAAAGACTTCTCGAAGATGAGGCCAACAGGTACGATTTTATGAATCTTGGCCATGTTGAATGGTGTCTCGGAAATTCACAGGCTGCCCTCAAAAATTATAAACTTTCAGTTACCAAAGGCGAAAACAATTTAAAGGCATTTATGGCCGGATTTGACGAAGATAAACAATATCTGATAAAACATGGTATCAAGCCGGATGAAATTCCCCTTATGATCGATTACCTGAAGTATCAGCTTTAATCATCACCGGATGATGAGCTTTTCAGTGAGTTTCAGCTTCCCGTTATTAAAAACCGTTATGAAATAAATGCCGGGTTCGTAATCCGATACATCTGCCTGTATAAATTGCGAATTATCATATAAAGATGCAAAGGTCAATTCTTCTGAAATCCGGCCTGATAAATCGGAGATTTTAACAACAACCGATACAAGTTGCTCTTTTGGTTTCTGAATAAAAATTTCCTTGCGTGCCGGATTGGGATAGATCGAAAAACTGTAGTGATTCAACTCATTTTCAAAACCGGTTATGCAATCCATCGGAATTCCTCCGGCTTGTGTTACACTGTCGACCACATTCTCTGTTGAGGGTGGAAAAATCTGCTTGTAAACTATTTCACGATTGGGCATGATAACAACTATGGTGGGTGTTGCCTGCAATTGATAGGTCCAGTGTACGGCATTCCCATTTCCGTTTTGCCCGCTGGCTGCCGGGTAATGCACTCCGTAAATGGAATCATATGCCAATACGGCTTCGTTGGTACTTCCTTTGTCGATGCCCACAAAATATACGTTGCTCTGGTTGCAACCAAACGTTTCGTATGCCGCCTGCAAATCTGACGCATACGCCTGACAAGTCCCTCAGCTGGTACTAAAGAAATCGATTACAACTATTTTATTCTGATCGAGGATGCTGAAAAGTTCAAAGTTATTTCCATGAACATCTTTCACTGAAAAATTTACAGCAGTGTCAAGGATCGTTTGGGCACCCAATGTCATTGAAAAAACGGAAAGAATTAAAACCGATAAAAATTTCCTCATATGTAAGTTTTTAAACCTGACAACTTCCTCTTACAAAAAGTTGCGGCATTTGGTTTCAATGGATAAAACAGAGATGTATTGTTTTATGTTCAGAAAATGAATGATGAGAAATAAATAAAATGGACATAAAAACACAACGTGTTCAATAATTTTATAAAAATGGACATATTATTATTTTATAGATTTTCTTATTTGAATAATGATCTGATCCGTATCCTGGGTGGATAGATCATTTTAAAACATCGATCACCTTATCCGTCAACCGGCTGGCACCAATCCTGAATAATTTTTTATTGAGCCAGTGTGTGCCTAAAATTTTTGAAACGATCCTGTAATAAACAAGCGCCTGTTCGGGTGTGGAAACACCACCGGCGGGTTTCAATCCAATCTGTTTACCGGTTTTGTCATAATATTCCCGAACCGTATCTGCCATAACTAAAAATGCTTCCGGTGTTGCGGCAGGCTGAATTTTACCGGTGGAGGTCTTGATGAAATCGGCACCGGCGTTAATAGCAAGCTCCGATGCTTTGCGAATGTTTTCTAACGATTGCAGTTCGCCCGTTTCAAGGATCACTTTCAGGTGGGCCTTTCCACATGCCACTTTGATGGCAGCAATTTCATCAAATACCTGTTGATGATCTCCTTCAAGCATTTTGCCCCGGGATATCACCATATCGATCTCGTCGGCTCCTTCCTCCACTGCAAATTTTACTTCCTGAACTTTTACCTCGATAGGTGATTGTCCGGCCGGAAAAGCTCCAGCCACTGAAGCCACTTGTACATCGCTTCCTTCCAGCTCTTTTTTTGCCTGCATAACAAACGTAGGATAAAAACAAACCGCTGCCACATCGGGCAGTCCATCTGCTATTTCGTGGATGGATCTTGCTTTTTTGCAAATCGTACTGATCTTTTCGGAAGTGTCGGATCCTTCCAGCGTGGTTAGGTCAATACAACTCAAAATGGTAGACATCGCTTTTCTTTCTTCGTCCGTATTTAGTTTGATAGAAAGAATTTGCTGCACTCTGTCTGCAATTTCCTGTTCGTTGTATGTGTAGGTGTCAAAGAGGATCATAAGGAGTCAGTTTTAGCCGCAATGAAAATATTTCCTGACCAGTTTCAGTAACTCTTCAGGTTTATCTTTTAAACTTTCGCGGAGGTTTTTGTCTTTAAAACTTTTATGATAGTTAATAATGCCATCCAGCGTACCACCTGTGAAAACACCGTATTTCAGATATACTTCACGTTGCGAATCAAGTGCCTCCCCGGAAGCCTGACATGAATCAGGAAGGTGGTTCAGCTCACTCAACCGCTTTTTGCTGCTTTCCTGAAAAATATCGACATCCACATACGTTTTTTGGGCATAGTCGAGGGCATTTTTCATTTCGAGTCCATGTCGTGCGGCAACGGCAATTCCGGCCATCAGCATATAAATATCGGCCGATCCGTCCGGGCTTCGCAGCTCTACGGTTTGCCGGTCCACATTTTCGAGGGTGATGTTTTTTTGCTGTGGATTGGCGTCTTCTGCCATCTTCATGTTGCCACCCCAACCCAGTGGAACGCGCACCAGCACAGACCGGTTACGATCGCCCCAGCAGATATTGGTCGGCGCTTCCTGGTGCGGAACCAGCCTGAAATACGACATCGGGTTCAGATTGCCGAAAGCTGTTAGTGAAGGGGAAAGATCCAGGTAGCCGGCAATTGACTTTTTGGCAACATCAGAAAGTTCACCATTTTTTTTCACCATCATGTTTTTGCCATCTTTCATCAGGCGTGTGTGCACATGTAAACCGCTTCCTGCTTTGCCTGTTGTAATTTTAGGAGCAAAGGTCACGGTAACGCCATGCTTATGTGCGAGTGTTCGTAAAATCCATTTTGCAATAAGCAACTGATCGGCTGCATCCTCTATGTTTGTGGGGGTAAATTCTATTTCGTTCTGTTCATATTCAAGGTCATCTACCACAAAATTTCCCACTTCGGAATGACCATATTTGATATGTCCGCCAGCCTGCGCAATGGCCAGCATCGCTTCTCTCCTAAAGCTGCCCCATTTTGAGAACGGCTCGGCTTCATGGTAACCCTTTTGATCCGTTGCCTGGAATAGTTCTTCTTTTTTACTGATGATGTAATACTCCAGTTCGCCCATGGCATCCAGCGAATATCCTGTTTTGTCGATCAGGGCCTGATGAGCCTTTTTAAGTATATATTCCGGTGAACTGGCCAGTGGTTCACCATCTTTGTTGTAGTATGAACACAAAATATCTAGTGTGGGCACTTCGCTGAACGGGTTCAGGAATGCAGTTTTATACCGGGGGATCACATACAGATCACTCGAACCTGCTTCGATAAAACTGAACAGGCTGGAGCCATCCACGCGCTCGCCATAGGTAAGTATGCTGTCGAGGTGCTGTTTGCTGTTGATCACAAAATTTAAGGTCTTCAATCGTCCGTCCCAACCACAATACCGGAAGTTGATCATCGAGATATCATGATCTTCCACATAACGGATGATATCCTGTTTGGTAAATTCCCCTGACGGTTTGTTGAGGTACTGTACCAATTGGTTGGGATTCATCTCAGTATACTGATTCATAAACTGCTGTTTTTGTTGTTTAATAAAGGGCGTCAAACTTAAGTAAATTTTCAGATCGGCAAGGCCTTATACAGGTTTTTTTAACAGGAATGAACACTTAAGGCTGTGAAAGACTTTATCTATTTTTGCCAATGGAATATGTTTGGAATAAATGAAATAGGATTTTTCGGAGTATTCCTTGTTTTTATCTTTTTTGTTTTACTGCTCGATCTGGGCGTATTCAGTAAAGGTTTTCACAAGGTTGGATTCACCGAAGCTACCATTTGGTCAGTGATTTGGATCGGTATTTCGCTTGCATTTTATTTCTTTCTGATCCATTTCGGTTACCTGGTGCACGGCATTGATTCTCTCGATGAGATCAAAAACAGGATCGTTGAATACAAACACCCGATTGATATTTCCGGGCTTGGATTTGACGAGGCGCTCGTCGTCTACGAGAAAAACCTGGCATTGGAATATTTAACCGGTTACGTGATTGAAAAGTCGCTTTCGGTTGATAATATCTTTGTCATCATCCTGATCTTTTACGCTTTCGGTGTGGATGAGCGTTATTATAAAAGGGTTTTGATGTGGGGGATCATCGGTGCGGTGGTGATGCGTTTCATCTTCATTTTTGCAGGTGCTGCACTTGTTAGGGAGTTCGACTGGATATTATATGTTTTTGGTGGGATATTGGTTTTCACCGGCGTTAAACTCTACCTCGACCGCAATAAAAAGGACCGCATTGATCCTTCAACCCATCCGATGGTTAAACTGGCCTCACGATTTTTCAGGGTACACAAAAGCTTTGCGGGACATAAGTTTTTCTTAAAAATTGATGGTAAACGATATGTCACCCCGCTTTTCCTTGTTTTACTGGTGATTGAGTTTTCGGATGTGATTTTTGCTGTCGATTCTATTCCGGCCATTTTTGCAGTCTCCAAAGATCCGTATATCATATTCTTTTCAAATATTTTTGCGATTCTCGGATTGCGGGCTCTGTTTTTCCTGATGGCAAATATTCTTAATAAATTCTATTACCTTAAAATCGGCTTGTCAGTATTGCTGACTTTTATTGGGGTTAAAATGCTGGTGCATGAGCCTTTGAAGGAGATCGGATTTTCTACAATACACTCGCTGTATATTATTCTTGGAATATTAAGTGTGAGCATATTAGCTTCAGTCTTTTTCCCACCAAAGGAAAAAATAATAGAAGAAAAGTAGCGGTCTACTTTTTCCCGAAATACTTTTCCAATAACATGGCTGCTTCCCGATAGGCGCTTACCTGTCCGGATAGGACTCTTTGCCTGGAGGAGTTAAGTAATTTGGTGATCCGGGCATCCGAATAAAAACTCTCCTGCAACTGACTGTGAATCGATTCGAACATGATCCGAAGCTCCTGCTCTTGTCTTTTTTGTTTAAAAAAACCGTTTTCTTTTGTGAGCTGAATATATTTTTCGATGGTTTCCCATACTTCGTCGATACCTGATTTTGTTCTTGCGGAGCAGGTTTTAACAATCGGAAACCATCCTGAAGGAGCAGGTGGATAAAGGTGAAGCGCGTTTTCATATTCTTTGGAAGCCATCTTTGCTTTGTCGATATTATCTCCATCGGCTTTATTGATCACGATGGCATCGGCCATCTCCATGATTCCTCTTTTGATGCCCTGCAACTCGTCGCCGGCACCTGCCAGCATCAGGAGCAGGAAAAAATCAACCATCGAATGAACAGCCGTTTCCGATTGACCAACCCCGACTGTTTCAACAAAAATGATATCAAACCCTGCCGCTTCACACAGTACAATGATCTCCTTTGTTTTCCGTGCCACCCCTCCTAAGGATCCGGCCGAAGGCGAGGGGCGAATAAATGCATTGTGATCGTTGCTCAGATCTTCCATTCTGGTTTTATCACCCAAAATACTTCCTTTGGTTTTTTCACTGCTCGGATCGATGGCCAAAACAGCCAGTTTATGACCCTTTTTAGTGAGGCTCAATCCCAGGGCTTCAATAAAAGTACTTTTACCCACACCCGGAACGCCTGTAATCCCAACGCGAATTGAATTTCCGGAATGAGGAATGCATTTTTCGATCACCTGCTGAGCAACTTGATGATGTTCAGAAAGTGAACTTTCAACAAGGGTAATGGCACGACTTAACAGGGTTCTGTTTCCATTAAGGATTCCATTCATCAGTGATGCGGCATCCAACGATTGTTTACGGGTTTTAGCCAGCCTTTTTTTTGCATCGGGATTGAAGGAGGTTGGTTGGTCAATCCCTTTGTTAACCTTTAGAGAACCGTCTTTATTTTTATTCGAATCGTGCAAAACAGGCAATTTTTGCAAAGATAGAGAAGATTGATGAATGGTATTTTTGTAGTTTTGCAGAGTATTTTCTCCGTAGCTCAGTTGGGCCAGCATCGCGCCTTAAGTTTGAGGGTCCCAGGTGGCCAATACGGGGAACAAATAAAAAATACTCTCCGTAGCTCAGTTGGCAGAGCAGCTGACTCTTAATCAGCGGGTCCCAGGTTCGAGCCCTGGCGGGGAGACATAAATAAATCTCTATCTCAGCACATTTTTCGTGTTAAACCTGGTTTTGTGATGACCTGCATAAAATTTTTTCCACATAGTTAAAGCCATCATTTTATCCCTAAATTTGCCCACTTTATGCTCGTTTAAAGATGTGGGAAAAACGTTGGTTTCAGTTTGCAATTCTTTTATTGCTTGCGTTTATTTGGGGTTCCTCTTTTATCCTGATAAAAGTCGGATTGCGTAGTTTCAGCAATGAGCAGGCTGCCGTTATCCGAATATTCCTTGCATCTGTCGCTCTTATTCCCTTTGCCGTCAAAAATCGTAAATATTTCAAGCGTAAAGACCTGAAAAGTTTGCTGATCGCCGGGTTTATCGGAAGTTTTTTTCCGGCTTTCCTGTTCACCAAAGCCCAAACCCAGATCGACAGTGCGCTTGCTGGAATCCTGAACTCCCTTACGCCTGTTTTTACCCTGGTTATAGGCATTCTGTTCCACCGGTCGAAAGTTAAAATACGGCAGTTAATAGGTCTTTTCCTCGGATTGACGGGGGCTGTGGGACTGGTGGCCACGGGTTCGGGACTCACTGGGATAACCATAAATTATTATGCTTTGTATATCGTTTTGGCAACGTTGATGTATGGGGTAAACATCAACGAGGTGAAATCACACCTGACCCATCTCACCGGCATCCAGATCACCTCCTTTTCGTTTATGTTTATCGGTCCGGCTGCTTTCATTTATATGCTTACGCTTGATTTCAGCCAGGTAGCCGATTCGCCCGGCTGGGGCTGGCATCTTTTGGCCTTAGCAGCACTGGCTGTTGTGGGAACCTCTTTTGCCCTTCTGTTGATGAACAGCCTTATTCGTTATACCTCTGCCATTTTTGCCTCCTCGGTAACCTACATCATTCCTGTATTTGCCATTTTGTGGGGAATTCTTGATCACGAAAAAATCGGGGTTGCCGACATTGTTTTTATGGTGATTATTCTTGTTGGGGTTTATTTGATTAATAGGCAACACCGGAAAAATGCTAAAACTATTTAGTTTAGCCTTGACAATTTCATCGGGAGATAATTAGTATAAAGTAACTTTTATTTCTTAACAAATATTGATAAATATGTATTACCCGAATTCGAAATGATACAAATATGCATTTCTTCTTAATATAAGTTAGCGTTGAATTTCGTAGTTTTACCGTAACTATTACCAGATAAAATGGAAAAGATTACAACTGCAATCATCGATGATGAGCCTGAAGCGCAAAAACTTTTAGAACAATTGATTTCTGATCATTCGAACCTTGAAATAGTAGGCACCGGAGAATCAGTTGATACTGGATTGGAAATCGTCTCAAAACAAAGACCTGACATCGTTTTTCTGGATATCGATATGCCCGGAAGAAATGGATTCGAGTTGGTAAGGGAACTAAAAACCCTGCAAATTTTTCCGGCTATTATTTTCGTTACAGCATACGATCACTTTGCCATTGAGGCGATCAGGCATTCTGCATTTGATTTCCTGATAAAACCGGTTGATATTGATGAGCTGCAAAAAGCAATTGCGCGGTACAGGTTTGAGTTCCGGCTAAACTCTATGGAGAACAAAATCGATAAACTCCTCAGTTGTATTTCAATCTCAAAAATCAGCTTCAAAACCAAAACAGGTAAAATTTATTTAGCTACCGATAAAATCGTGTATTGTGAAGCCGATGGAAATTATTCACATATTCATCAACTTGCACAAAATGAACTAACGAAAATAACCGTGACGCATAATCTGGGGTACCTGCTCAGAGAATTGCCGCCAAATTTTACCAGAATAAACCGATCGACTTTGGTCAACAAAGATTATATGGTCGAGATTGACCGGAAGAATAGGACCTGCAAACTTAAAACGCAAGCTCAAACCCATGTTTTTGAGATTACCAAAAATATGTTAAGCCAACTCATGGATCATGAATGATTACAGCAGCAGGCTTTTCAATTTTGTGACCGGGCCGTATTTTATTGCTTTGGTGCTATTTCTTGTTGCGTTTCTATTTATTCCTACCGCTCTTTTCAACAAATACACACTGAAGCTCAACGATTCTTCCGTTGAGCAAGGTATGCGTTTGATTTTTTATGAGGATCTTGATAGTGATGGAAATACAGAGATGATAAAGCGATACATAGATGCACAGGGGATGAATGCAGTGAATATATATTTGCCGAACGGGACCATTATGGATCAATTTAACTTTGGTAAGGAAAGTGAGCTTTATTCTCAGTCTGAAATTTTTACATTCGACCGGGATCAAAATGGGTATCACGAAATTTATGAATTGACGTATTCAAACGACAGTATTTTTCTTAGCTGGATTGAACCTTTCACGGAGATAAAACCTCATAATAAATTCATTACAAAAATGAGGTTGAACAAATACGGCAGGATTGATTTTCCCAGCAGATCTTTTCTTTGTGTCGATCTTGATATGGATGGGAACAGGGAAATCATAACTGCTATTAACGGGGGATATTCGAAATATCCGAGAAAGGTTTATGCTTATGATTATTCAAGAGATAGTATTTATTCCTCTCCTTTTACCGGGGCAAGTACTTACCTGGTAGAAGCAATAGATATTAACAATGACGGATTGACCGAAATTGTTCTCAATACCCATGCTTATGCAAATATTAAATCCAATGACTCAATTTTGGACGATGAACATTCATATCTAATGGTTTTGGATAATCATTTAAATTTTTATTTCGAACCGATACCTTTTTATGGCTTTCCTTCCTCGGTAAATTGTTTTACAGATATTCAGGATGGCAGTAACTATTTGTACGTAATTTATAAATTAATAGGTGCAACCGGTGAAAAATCGAAAATTATGAAATTTAATTCAGAGGGTAAAATGCTAAAGCAGGTTGCTCTTGAAAAAGGAAGCTTTTTGGAAAACATCAACCGACATTCAGAAGTATTTATTTACAACCGTATCAAAGGTGAAATTATCAGAACAAACAATGAGCTTGATGTGATCAACAAATTTAACTTTCCTGTTGAAGTTAGTTTACAACCTTTAAATCTTGATTTATCGGATGAAAATGAATTTTTTTTCTACAGCTATGATGACCTGACCACGATCGGGGTGTGCAGAAATGATTTTACGGAGATGGTTACAACCAAATCACCGGTTTTTGGCCAATATAATAAAATTTTGAAGTTTGATGTCATTGAAAACAAAGGAGTAAAAAAACTCCATGTGCAAAAAGACGAATATCAATTTATATATGATTACAAAAAGAACAATCTGTATTATCTGAAGTATCCTTTTTATGTCGGCATCTATTTGGTGCTACTGACGTTGGTTTACCTGATCCAACGTTTACAGCAAATTCAGTCTCAACGTAAAATTGCCATCGAAAAGCAAATCTCCGAGTTGCAGCTTAAAACCATCAAAAATCAAATGGATCCGCATTTCACATTCAATGCCATAAACACGGTGGGTTCATTAATTTATCAGGAAGACAGAGATAAAGCCTATCGTTATTTCACTAAGTTCTCCAGGCTCGTAAGGTCAACCCTTAATGCTTCCGACAAAATCACCCGGTCGCTTATCGAAGAGTTGGAATTTGTTGAGAACTATCTTTCGCTGGAGAAGATCAGGTATCAAAAAAGGTTCGATTACAAAATTGATACAGAGAAAGAAATAAACTCAGAAATCCAGGTTCCCAAGATGATCATCCAGATTTATGCAGAAAATGCGGTGAAACACGGTCTGAAACATAAACCAAAGGATGGCCTGCTGAAA
>JAGQVF010000134.1 GCA_020438135.1 Bacteroidales bacterium
TCGTAAAGTCCGTGACGATCGGCAAGCATACATATTTTTTTTCGGTTATTCATTGCTGTGCGGCATCCATTACAAAGGTGAGAAAATTATCGCAAAGCTTCAACAGCCTCAATGGCGTGCTTTAATCTTTGATCACCCAGTCCTGAAATCAGGGTGAAGTCGGATCTTTTATTTCTCAGCTCATTGACATACAGATCAAAAAGCTCCAGTCGTTTTGCGGGATGTTCGCGCTGTGGATCGGGTTCCCAAGGCAAATCGAAATTCATTAACAAATAATGATCGATCGGTTGTTTTTCGAATTGTGTTTTGATCCACTCATGACATTTTCCGTATTTAAATTCACACCAAATCTTTAAAACCGTGAAATCGGTATCATAAAAAATAAATTCCGAAGCCTCCTTTAATTTTTCTTTCTGCAATTGATATTGCTGTCGACCGATGATCAGTATATCTTCATACCGGTATGGTCTTCCGAGGTTTTCGAGATATTCGCGGGCATACTCCGGCACCCAAACTGTATTGAAATGAGAGGCCAGTTGCCTCGCCATCTGTGATTTCCCTGTGCTTTCCGGACCGGTGATCGCTATTTGTTTTATGTTATTCACCTGGTTCATTCTTAATTGGATCAAGCTTGTATTTATTTTTCCAGGCGATATAACCCAATATGGCCAATATCAGAAAAACAAGGTATTGAAACCCTGTAAATGCAAGACCTTTATAAATGTAAAGCGGAACAGAAATGGCATCGCCGATGATCCAGAAAACCCAGTTTTCTACTTTCTTCAGGGCCATGTGCCACATGCCCACAATAAAAATGGCGGTTGTGAAGGTATCGATGTAGGGAACATCGGTAGACCAGTATTCCAGGTCATTCTTTTTAAAAATCTTCAACAAGATAATGATCACCACCAGTGAAATCACAAACATGATGGCCGAAATGATCCATTGTTTCCTGGTAAGATAACTGATCTTTAGGGGAGGTTTGCTGTTCACATCCGACCAATGATACCAACCATAAACACTCATCAGAAAGTAGAAAAAATTGATGCCGGCATCCGCATAAAGTTTGTATTCAAAACACAAATAAACATAGATCACCACGCTGATAATACCTGTGGGATATACCCAGATTTTTTCCTGTTTGGCGTACCACACGCTAAGCAGGCCGAAAAAAACAGCGATAAACTCCAGCCATGAGGTGTTCAGCAGGTTGTCGGCGAACGAATCGAAAATTGAAATCAAGATCATGAAAATGTCCCTCCAGCGCGGATCAAACTCCGCAAAACAAAGGGCCAAAGATATTGAATTCGTGGATGGATCGGAGAAATCTTCTTAATCAAGTATCGATCCCGATCCGAGGTGAATTCCTGCACCCGGTCCCAGGGGCCAGCCCAGTTGAATCCATGCGATCAGCAGCAGCGACCAAACGATAAAAAACACAATGGTATAGGGTAGCATCGTAGCGATCAGTGTACCTATTCCCGAATTTTTATCATATTTCTGGAAAAACACAATGATCAGCGCAAAGAAGCTCATCATGGGTGATATGATGTTGGTGATGCTGTCGCCGATACGGTACACCACCTGCGAAAGTTCGGGGGTGTAGCCCATCAGCATAAACATCGGAATGAAGATAGGGGCCAGCAGCGCCCATTTGGCCGAAGCACTGCCCATCAGCATATTGAGAGAGGCAGAAAGAATGATGAACAGCAACATCAGCGGGATGATGCCCAATCCGGAAGCCGATAAAACCTCAGCACCGAGGATGGCGGAGATCAGCCCGATGTTCGACCATTTGAAATAAGCAACAAACTGCGCTGCAAAAAACACCAGAACGATATAACTGGCCAGGGTTTTCATGTTGTCGGCCATCCCTTTCATCACATCGCTGTCGTTTTTGTATTTCCCGACTGTGATTCCGTATGCGAGTCCGGGAAGGGCGGTAAAGATCAGGAGAATGGCGATGAAACCACGAAGTGCCGGAGATGTTAATAAACTACCATCAGGACCACGAAGGATCCCGTTTTCAGGAATGAGCCCAATGCCCATCAACACAAAAAGTCCGAGCATGGTAATGGTAGCATTTCTCAAACCTCTTTTCTCAATCTTTGAAAGCGGTTCGATCTTTTCGGCCTTTACTTCACCCTGTTTGTATTCACCCAGCCTTGGGATCACGATCTTTTCGGTGACCCACGTTCCGGCAGCAGCGATCACAACTGTTGATACCACCATAAAATAGTAGTTGGCGGTGGGGTTTACATAATATTCAGGATCGATGATGCGGGCAGCTTCCTGCGAGAGACCGGCGAGCAGCGGATCGATGGTGCCGATCAACAGGTTGGCACTAAACCCACCTGATACTCCCGCAAACGCCGCAGCCATTCCGGCCACCGGGTGTCTGCCGACCGAAAGGAAAATGGTTCCGGCAAGCGGGATCAGCAACACATAACCGATGTCGCTGGCCATGTTTGATAAAATACCTGAAAACACAAGTACGAAACTTAAGATCTTTTTGGGGGAAGCGATCACCAATAGCCTGATGAGAGCACTGATCAGTCCGCTGCCTTCGGCAATGCCGATACCGAGCATCGCCACCAGCACGATACCGAGTGGTGCAAAGCCTGTGAAATTATCGACCATCTCCTCCAGTATCCTGTGAATGCCTTGTTCGGAGAGCAGGTTTACCGCATGGAAGTGTTCACCCGTTACAGGATGGTGTGCCTGTAAACCAAAATAATAGGCAACGGCCGATGTGATTAAAACAATAACTGCAAAAAGCCCGAATAAAGTCGCAGGGTGAGGAAGGGCATTTCCCGCTTTTTCAACAAAATTCAGCATCCCTGCAAAAAGATTTCTCTTCATACACTAATCTCTTGTTTACATATACAATTTAGGGGACTATAAGTGAATATAACAGGTTTAGAGCGAACATGTTTAATCAAAAAGGCCGGTTTTTGTTAAGAAAGCAAAATTGAGAGATGATTAACGGCTAAAGCCTTGTGCGTGACAGGAAGAAATGACCGGGCTGAAGCCCGGTTTAATATTCATAAACCAACTTCTCAGAATGAATAAAGTTGCTCCTCTTAGGTATGCAGTCGATGAACATGTGCATAGG
>JAGQVF010000135.1 GCA_020438135.1 Bacteroidales bacterium
CCAGGATCATAACATTGCGTAGAATTTTTTTCATATTGGTACATTTTTTAATTTGTTCAACAAAATTAAGCCTGGCTGGCTTTTTCACCTTAATGTTCCATTAAGAATTAATTAACTTTCATTAACCATTTTGGAGAAATTGCTTTAAAAGATTGTTGGATTCATTTATGAATTGTCTAATTATGTTGTTGTTATCTGTTTCACATCGGAATATTGGGTTGTTAATATTTTATTGAAAAACGAACTTCGAAGTGCTTTTTTCCCTTGCTATGTCTCTGGATATGCCATGAATCGGACAATATTCCAGAGTCATAGTTTATATTATTTTTGCATGGTATCACTTTCTGACAAAATCCTCAGAAAATCAATACATTCACGAGTTTGTACCATGATGAGACGAAGTAAAGTCGTACCGCTTTTGCTAATATTAGGTCTGTTGGTGATGTTTTGGCTGATATCAGTTTTTTACCTTCCCGGATATTTAAAGGTAAAGCGGCCATTGGATTCGCCAAATGTCGTTATTGAATCTTGGATCCCTGCTTTTGCAATTGAAAGAACGACAAGAAATTTTGTCCCTCAGGATGGGCTACACTTTTATATTACGGGGCAAACATTTCCTGATATCCCTTTTACCGACCCCGGCTATTATGGAAACTTTAAAAAAATTACTGATCCAATAGCCAATGATGGGGTCTGGTTGCTCGCCAATTCAGCATTGTGTATTGATTTAAGGAAGAGTGATCCAAATATAACAAAGGATACACTGTACGTTGAATTGAATGTTTCGGGGCAAAAATCTGAAAACTATTTTGCCAGGTTTAATTTGGTTAT
This sequence comes from Bacteroidales bacterium, assembly GCA_020438135.1. Classification (GTDB taxonomy): domain Bacteria; phylum Bacteroidota; class Bacteroidia; order Bacteroidales; family JAADJA01; genus JAADJA01. The sequence goes on from JAGQVF010000135.1 coordinate 832, forward strand.
TAACAGTAAAACTGTTGGTGGTGCCTTCACAACGGAGAACAGGAAAAATATCAGATTTGCCATCCCAATAAGTAAAGAGCCGGTTAAATTTATGGCGGTTCGGTTTGATAATGATTTGAAAACAGCTTCCTCCGACCGGAATCTTTGCATTCATTCAATCAAAATGAATGGCCAACCAATTGACCTTAAGAGTGTTGATGTATTAATTACACGATTGGAGACGAGGCAAACAACCGGTTTTGGCTCGAAGGCAGATGAAGTGAAAAACTATATGCAGATGTTAGGAGTCAATTCTTCGGCAATCTCGGTGGTTTCATTTGAGGCAAATGAGCGCAACCTGACAAAAATTGCCGCAGTACATCTTCGTGAATTCCTTTCCCAAACTGAAATAAATCGTCTGAATGTAATCACAATTGAACTACATAGCCGCCGAACGCTCTTCACCTATAGTAGAATTTTGAGTCCGGAGATAAATTGCGGTGTCATCTATTTTGAAAAACCGGGGAAAGAAAAGACTTCGTTTTTAAAAGATTATCCAATTATATTGGATGAATTTTTCTCATTAGCCGGAACGTGGTTATCTTTGACGCGATAAAAAACATAAAAACAAACTGTCTGATTGGCTGTTAATTGTATCATCAGGCAGGTTCAATAACTTAAAATAATAATCTATTAAGATGGAAAAATTTGGGATCAGCGAAATGCTGAAACAATTAGGACTGGAAAAAGTGAACAACGGAGCATCCACAGGTGCCGAATGGTTTGAAACCAAAGGTGAATTACTTGATTCGTATTCTCCCACAGATGGTCAGTTGATCGGAAGTGTGAAACAAGCCGGTATGGACGACTACGAAACAATCATGGCCAAAGCACAGGAAGCTTTTAAATACTGGCGCATGGTTCCCGCTCCCAAACGGGGTGAAATTGTCAGGCAAATGGGTGAAGAACTTCGCAAGTACAAAGAACCGCTCGGGAAGCTGGTTTCTTACGAAATGGGAAAAGTGTACCAGGAAGGCCTGGGCGAAGTTCAGGAAATGATCGATATCGCTGATTTTGCCGTTGGACAATCGCGTCAGTTATATGGATTTACCATGCACTCCGAAAGATTTAAACACCGCATGTACGAGCAATATCATCCGCTGGGTGTGGTAGGAGTGATCACTTCATTCAACTTTCCGGTAGCTGTTTGGGCATGGAACACGATGATCGCCCTGATCGCCGGTGACGTTGTGATCTGGAAACCCTCCTCAAAAACACCGATTTGTGCCGTGGCTGTTCACAAAATCATGAAAGATGTTTTAAAACGAAATGATGTACCAGAAGGTGTGATCAATCTTGTGGTGGCCAGCTCAAAATATATCGGTGACGATTTCCTGAAAGACAAACGTGTACCGATGATCTCGGTTACCGGTTCGGTAGCAGTTGGAAAAAGGGTAGCCAAAATGGTTGGTGAACGTCTCGGAAAAACCATCCTCGAACTGGGTGGAAACAATTGCATCATCGTTACCCAAAATGGTGACCAGGAAATGGCACTCCGGGCCAGCTTATTTGGTGCTGTGGCAACTGCCGGACAACGATGCACGACCACCCGCCGTTTGATCATCCACGAAAGTGTTTACGACGCCTTTCGCGATAAACTGATTTCCGTTTATAAACAATTGAAGATCGGTCACTCGCTGGCTGAAGATACAGTTGTCGGACCGCTTGTTGACAAGTCGGCAGTGGAGGCATTCAAATTTGCACAGGAACAGGTTGTGAAAGAAGGTGGAAAGGTGCTTTACGGTGGTGAAATTAAGGAAGGTGAAGGTTTTGAATCGGGCACTTACGTAGTTCCCTGTATTGCCGAAGCAAAGAACAGTTTCCATATCGTTCAGGAAGAAACTTTTGCACCCATTGTTTACCTGATGAAATACAAAACCATCGAAGAGGCGATCGAAATGCACAATGATGTTCCACAAGGATTGTCATCCGCTATTTTCTCACGCGATATCCTCGAAACCGAAAGATTCCTGTCGCATGAAGGTTCCGATTGTGGAATTGCCAACGTGAATATTGCAACCAATGGTGCCGAGATCGGTGGTGCTTTCGGTGGTGAAAAAGATACCGGTGGTGGACGTGAATCCGGTTCGGATGCCTGGAAAGCTTACATGCGTCGCCAAACAAATACCATAAACTATAGCACTGAACTCCCGCTTGCACAGGGAATCAAGTTCGATGTATAATTCAGTATGAAAAGGTTCAGATATATTCTGGTTTTTATTCTGGTTGTTCCTGTTTTGATGCAATCGGGGTTGGCACAGCAATTTTCGAAATTGCTTGTACAGGGTTATAGCAGCCTGCCGGAAGATGTTTTGGTTGCCATATCCCCTAACGGTAAAATGTTCAGGGCCGATGGTATCAAACAAGGATTATCCGGTAATATCGATACACTGCGCATTTTCAGTTTCGATGAAAACGGAAATGAGATCGCTTTTGCAGATATCGTGGGCTTTGTTGACCGGGGAGCACTTGAGGCTGACAATGAAAGAATATATCTGAACCTTGAATTAAACAGCGTAGAAAATAACCCTGTTTCCCTTCCCGGAATCGGACTGCTTGAAACAGGCAATTATTCACACGGCTCACTTCTTATTGCCCTTAGCCATAATCTGGAAGTGGATTGGTACGAGTTTATTGGAACGGAAAGTTATGGTAGCGGTTTCTGGGAGTGCGATATCCTGATGTTAAACAACGGTAATTTGCTTTTTAATGTTTGGGAGGACCATCCGGATTATTATTTATACGTTAAGCTGAAAGAGTATACACCTGAAGGGAATTTGGTAAGTGAGTTCTGGCAAACAGAACTGGTTTACACCATGCTGGAGGATAGCCAGGGGAATGTGTATATTACCGGTCCGTGTGCCAGTCAGGAAGCAGTTTTTAATGGGGAAGAAGTAACTCTTTCTTTTTCCTACAATTTTTTTATTGTGAAATACGATCTGTCACACAATTATGTCTGGAGCAATTATGTGGAAGATGGAACCTGTCCTTTTACTGAATTGGTGCTGAATTCTGAGGATGAGCTGTTTGTCATCACGCCGGCGATTTCAGGTGAATTTATGTATGATGATATTCTTTTAAATGTTCCCAATAATATTCATTATGCTGTTGCAAAACTGGATAATGATGGTGCTTTTGAATGGGCAAAAACCATTACTGAAAATGAAGATGGTGGATTTGGAGGTACCAACATCTCTTTTAATTCATACGCTTATGCGGCCGATTCAGGAGATATTTTTGTTTGTGGTATCGCTTATGGTAATTTGATTTGGAACCATGGACTGCAAATTGAATATTTGCCCTCCAGTCCGTTTTTAGCCCGACTTGGTAACGATGGTATTGTTGAGTGGGTAAAGTTTGGTGAAGCTTCCGGTACATATCCAACGGCTACACATCTTGATGTGAATGAACAGGGTATAGTAGTGGGTGGCATGAGCAAGGACAACATTGGGTTCGACTCCATTCAGGTGAATCAGGAAGGTTATTTTAGTTACCTGGCGTTTATGCCATTTGAAAATCCATCTACCGGAATCACACAATTAAATGAACCTGATTTCACTTTTTATCCCAATCCAACAGCCGGAAATATTCATTTTAAATGTTTGTATCCTTTAAATGATAAGGGTTTTGTGACTGTTTCAAATCTGTCAGGTGACATCCTGATTCAAAAAACCATCGACTTTTCGGTAGAGATCATTTTGCCAACATCCACATTTTCTCCGGGTTTTTATTTCATCAGCCTTCATCATAATAGCGGTGTTTCTACCAAAAAGCTTGTAATTCATTGAGCTTTTCATCAACATTATGGTTAAAAATCACATCTGTTCTGATAACGGAGGACGTTTCTTTAATTAACAGTCAAATTTTTACAATCCGGGTAATTTCAACCGGGCAACCGACCAGAACTTTAAATCATCCGAAGAATTGGTTAAAAGATTAGAAGCATGGTTGTAAAGATGATCAATCCGATAATCATAAGTATCAATGTGAAAGGGATGATCTCACGCGCTTTTAATCCCGTAATACCCAGTAATGGTATGGCCCAGAATGGTTGCAACATGTTTGTAATTTGATCACCATAAGCCAGAGCCATAACGGCCTTCCCTACCGGTATATTCAGGTTTTGAGCTGCCTCAACAATAATCGGCCCCTGCACAGCCCATTGCCCGCCACCGCTCGGCACGAAGATGTTAACCAGACCGGCACTGAAAAATGTAAAAATGGGGAATGTTGTTTCATTGGAAATATCCATGAGGAATGATGAAAACAATTCAACCAAACCGCTGTATTTCATAATGCCCATGATGCCAAAGTATAATGGGAATTGGATAAGAATGCCCGATGCAGAAACCATTGCGTTTTTAACACTGGTAAGAAAATTAGCGATGGTCCCGCTGAATACAAGGCCTAATCCCAATAAAGTGAAATTGAGAAAGTTGGGATCAATCACACCCATGTTTCCGGTCATCCAGCCTTTCAGAAATGAAAATGCAAGGAAAGCCAAACCCAATGTGATCCCGGCATATTTAATGTGATCAACTTTTTCTGCCCCCGTAATCAAAACCGGCCTGGCCGGTTGATTTTTTGCTATCTCTTCAGGCATTTCAGAATCAGTATTATTTCTGTGTTTTTTGCCGAGTATAAACATAGCCAATGGAATTACGATCAAAAGGACCAGAATGGTAGCGAGATTCATTTCAGAAAAAATGGTTTGGCTAAAATCGACAGCAGGCAGGTCTTGACCAATTAATGTAACAAAATGGCCTGGCTCGGCTACCTTTAGCGGTGCGCTTCCTGAAATGCCACCATGCCATACCATCAGACCGGAATATCCGGCTGCACCTATCAGTGGATAATTGAGAGATAGATTTTGACTCCGGCCAAATTCCATTGCCTTGCGGGCAAACAGAGCTCCAAAAATAAGTCCGAGTCCCCAATTAAAGAAACTAACGAGCAGGGTGAGGAGAGTAACGATAAATGCGGTTCGTGGAGTATTGGTGCAAAATCGCAGTGCTTTATCGATAATACGTCTAAATGCGTTAGTTGAAGCCAAAACATATCCCAGAACAAGGATGAGCATCATCTGTACTGCAAAGGCGAGCATGGCTGTATCCCAAAGCCCTTTATACCAAAATCCCAAAACCTGGATGAAATGGTTTGAGGAAGTAACAAGAGGGTCGGTGGTTAAAGCTTTATAAAGGGGGTCGGCAGTGTATTTAATGTCCACAGGATCGGTAGCTGTTAAAGCCAGTATAAAAGTCAGAATTGTGAGAACCACTGCTAAAGTAAATGCAGAAGGAAAAATACTTCGGATCAACTTTTCAAA
>JAGQVF010000136.1:0-4461 GCA_020438135.1 Bacteroidales bacterium
CATGGACTCAAATAACGGCGAATGTTTGTACCGATCTTGAATACCGTCCGGGTAGCACAACTGTGTTTTACGGAGCTTTCACCAACGGAAAATATATTTTAACTTTTACTAAAAGCGGTTCCTGGGGTTGGTCAACCTACACACTTCCCGCAAGCAATAGCTATAGAACTGAACTTGCTGTTGCTGCGAATAATGCAAATGTAGTATATGCCATAACTGTAAACAGCAGCAGGGGCCTCGAAGGAATATACAAATCGATCAATGCTGGTGTGAGCTATTCGCTTGTTTTTGATGGTAGCATCGCTGGGAATAACATGCTTGGTTACAATTGCGACGGATCCGATTTCGGCGGTCAGGGTACTTATGACATTTTTATTACAGCAAATCCCTTGAATGCCAACGAAGTTTATGTGGGAGGAATCAATGTATGGAAATCGACGGATGGCGGCAACAACTGGACTGCCAATTCACATTGGTCCGGCACGTGCAGTGGCACCGTAACTACAGTCCATGCTGACCAGCATTGTTGTGAATTTCAGCCTGGAACGAATGATGTTTTCATTGGAAATGATGGTGGAATTTACAAATCTACCAATGCAGGCAGTTCGTGGAATGACATTACCAATGGCCTTACCATTAATCAAATATACAGGATTGGCGTTTCGCAATCGAGCAGCAGTGATATGATCACAGGTTTGCAGGACAACGGAACCCATGTGCATGGTGGCAGTGGTTGGTTTGCGGATGGTGTGATTGGTGGAGACGGAATGGAATGTTTGATTGATCCTTCAGATTTTAGTATTCAGTTTGGTGAATATACTAACGGTGATATAAGCAGGACCACAAACCACTGGACAAGTCAGACCAATGTCCGTAATTTGATTCGGACTGCTGCCGGGGATCCCAATCTGGAAGGTGCCTGGGTTACGCCCTATATGCTTGATCCGAATGATCCCAACACACTTTTTGTTGCATACGACAATATCTGGAAATCAACTGATCAGGGTGCAACTTCAGGTAATTTCTCTAAGATCAGCAACTTTGCTACAGCCGGAACCATCAGGTCATTGCAGATAGCACCCTCCAACAGCAATTATATTTACGCCGGATTTTTAAATGTGTTATATAAAAGTACGGACGGAGGAAGCAACTGGACGGTCATCACTTCCGGATTACCCGTTTCGAATGGGAATATAACTTATATAACTGTTAAAAACGACGATCCGAATACGGTTTGGGTGACCATCGGAGGATTTAACAGCGATGCCGTGTATGAAACCACCAACGGAGGCTCAACCTGGACGAATATTTCTACAGGACTTCCGCAAATCCCTGCGATGTCAGTCGTACAGAATATCAAGAACACAAATAAGGTGGAGTTGTATGTGACGATGATGCAGGGTGTTTATATGAAAACAGGAACTGCTAACTGGGTGCCATTCAGCAGTGGTTTACCCAATGTTTTTTGTACCGAACTGGAAATTTATTACGACGACAATATCCCATCGAACAGTAAGATACGAACTGGAACTTTCGGACGAGGCCTCTGGGAAACCGATTTACCGGATGTTGATTTTTCGGCAAGCAATAAGCTCCCGCTTAATGCAATGACTACCGTTTCTTTTACAGATCTGTCTACCAACAGCCCAAGCGGTTGGTACTGGTCGTTTAATCCTGGCACAGTTACGTTTGTAGGAGGTACAAATGCCAATTCGCAAAACCCCATGGTTCAATTCAACAATCCCGGGGAGTACGCTGTAACCCTCACCACAACGAATACATATGGCAACGACGCCGAAAGCAAGTCGGCCTATATCCACATGGGAACGCCGGGATTATGGACCGGCGCTTCAGGAACCGATTGGAACACAAAAACCAACTGGCACAATCACCTCATCCCCGACGCATCCGTTGGTGTATCCATAAATCCGGGTGCGGTCAACTGGCCTGTGGTTTCCGGTGATCTTGATATCGGTACCGATTGTGGCACACTCTCCATGAGCGCAAATTCAGAGATCACCGTTACCGGCGACCTGACTATTCCATCGGGAAAAACCTTGTACTGTGCAGCGAATGCAGTAATCGATGTTGAAGGTGATTTTATCAATTACGGCACATTTACACCTGGAAACTCAATTGTGAAGATGACAGGAAGTTCCGATGCGTCCATATCAGGCAATATTCCAAATGCCGGTAACCAGGCTACCATTCCGTTTCCCGGAGGTGGTTATCCCTATCCCGGAGCCTATTTTGATGTAATAGCCTCTGGCGGTAAAAACATATCTGTTAATAGCTTTGATTTTCATTGCAATTCAACAGGAGCAATCAATGTTGAAGTGTGGTACAAATCAGGTACCTACCAGGGATTTACCTCGAACCCGGGAGCTTGGACACAATTAGGAACAACGCAAACGGTTACCGGGCAGGGCTCATGGTCGCCAACTTCGGTAAATCCGGGAGCATCGATAATCATTCCATCAGGTGCTACTTATGGTTTTTACATCAATTGTTATTCTGGCAGCTCCGTTAATATGTGGTTGCAGAGTGGATCAAATTCATTTGCTAATTCCGAAATCACTTTTAATACCGGAGGAATGGCTCAAAATGTTGGAGTTGGGACAGGTGCATGGAACGGATATACATTTCACGGGACGGTGTATTATTCTTATGTTGCTTCAAATCCAATCGCGTTTTTTGACCTTGAGATAGATAAAATGAACGCTTTGGTTTCCACGGATGGCAATTTAAATGTGAGTAATGACCTTTATGTTTCTTCAGGAACAGATTTTACAAATGCTGACGGAAATACAATAAATGTGACTGGTAATATGCTGTTGAAAGCTGATGCAACCGGTATGGCTTCTTTTCTGGATAATGGAACAACCAGTTCGGGATCAACCACAGTACAGCAGTATCTTACGTCAGAACGCTGGCATTTCGTAACACCCCCTGTTGCAGGAGCAACCATAAACAGTTATCTGGATATTTATCTGAAAGAATACGATGAAACTTCAGATGCCTGGAATTATCTTGTAGACCCTTTAAATTCGCCGATGGGTTTAGGAAAGGGCTATTCAGCCTGGGCTGATGATGATCTGACTGGGCCAACAGTTGTAGAATTTGATGGACCTCTAACCAATACAGATTTGATTCTGTCAGGTTTTAGCTATTCTCCCGCTACTAATTCTACCTATTACGGTTTCCACCTGGTCGGAAATCCTTTTCCCTGTGCCATCGACTGGAATTCGAACTGGAGCATGTCGAATATGAGCGGTTGGATGGTGATCTATGATAATGGCACATCCAAAGGGATACATACGGACGGAACACCATGGAACGGTTTGACGAGTAGTCTCATTCAATCCACCCAGGGATTTTGGGTAAGAGCAACCAATACTTCGGGAAGTATTACCATTCCGGCTTCCCAAAGGCAGCATAGCAACCAGGCTTTTTATAAGGAAACCAGGGAAATTGAGTATCCATATGTCCGCCTGCACGCACAGATCAACGGCTTGGATGATGAGGCACTGGTAATCTTCCACCCTGAATGTACTGCAGGATTTGACGGCTATTATGATCTCGGTAAATTTGATAATGTGAATGAGGCGCCTACACTCTTTACGTATGCTGATGATGGAAATCCGTATGCTGTGAATTACCTTGAACCTGATTACACTGACAGGATTGTACCGGTCGGTTTTCGCACGGGAAGCGAGGGAACGTATCATATCACGGCATCAGATATTCATTACTTTGATGCAAATACCCACGTCTATCTCGAAGATTTGCTGACCGGGCAGTTTGTAGATTTGTTATTTGAACCTGAGTATGAGTTTAGCTATGATCCTTCAGACGACGACCATCGTTTCAACCTTTTCATAACAGCTTCACCATTGGCTACTGAACAGACAGATGCAGTTGGAGTCGACATCTGGTCCCACGATCGTAAAGTCTTTGTTGCCTGCGGGGTGATAGATGATGCCCAAATTTCCGTCTATAATACGATGGGACAGGAGATTTTCCAAACCAACACCCTCGGCGCTAAATACTTTACTTTTGAACTATGTTCAGAAACCGGGGTATATATTGTGGAAGTTTCAGGAGGGGGATATCTGTTCACGGAGAAGGTATTTGTAAAATAAACAATCGCATGTGGTTTGTAATCATAAAGTTTTTCAAATAGTTACAAACTACTAATTTTAGGAAAAGGAGTGCCCTGAATATTACTCTTCAGATTATTACCTGCTATGAACAATCCTTTATCCCTGTTCATAAATATTGAAAGTTAATCCGATTTTACCTTTCAATTCGATTACCTTTGTCGGTGCATAAATGGTGCACTCGTTCTTAATGTCAAATGGAACAGTCTGAAAAGGGAATGCCGTGCGAACCGGCAACAGTACCCGCTGCTGTGATCACCTTCAACTTTTTGAAGTCCTGATAGTCACTGCCCCGCATGAT
>JAGQVF010000136.1:4582-7655 GCA_020438135.1 Bacteroidales bacterium
ATATTTTTCCCTGTTGGTTTTGAACGTGAGGTTAAAAAACTCGGATGAAACAATTTTTTATCATATTGCACCTTACGTTTGCTGCCGGTTGGATAATGGGCCAAACTCCCCATCCCGATTCGGTCTATACTTTGCCGGGGCTGGAAGTTTCGGGAACACGGATGCAACAATTTACTGCCGGACAAAAGGTGCAACGTATCGATAGTGCAGTGCTCTCGGAATCAGGCACCCTGGGTCTGGGTGAAATCCTTTTCAGGAATACCACCCTGGGTATCAACCGTTACAATCTGAACGGACTCAGCCTGTTTTCAGTAAGGGGAACTTCCGCCTCGCAATCGAGCGTCTACTGGAACGGATTCCGGTTGAACCCACCTAATATCCTGCAGATCGACTTGTCGCTTATTCCTGGAAATTATTTTAACGATGTAAAGATCCTTTACGGCGGAAGCAGCAGTCTTTACGGCAGCGGCAATATCGGAGCCGGTGTCCATTTAAATAATGAACCTGCTTTTAAAAACATGAAAGAGCTAGCCATGGGTACATCGGCCGGTAGTTTCGATGACTATGCCGGACAGGTCAGGGCGGTGTGGTCTTCACCGAAATGGTTTGTCAATACGCAGGTGATGGGAAGAACTGCACAAAATGATTTTCCTTACAAGGATCTGAGTGGAGAAGAGAAAAATTATAGTAATGCTGCACTCAGGCAAAAGGGAATGATGCAGGATATATTTCGGAAATTCAATAGAAAACATGTGGCCGGCATTTCATTCTGGTACCAGGAAAATGATAAGGAGTTGCCGGCCATACTCACCAGCAAACCGACGGATGCCAGTCAGAACGATCGTTCGTTAAGGGGTGTGGCTTCCTACAAATATTTCATCACAAAGGGGCAGTTGTCGTTGAAAATGGGTGTCTTTAATGACTATTTGCATTATTACGATCCCGACTCTGTTAAAGTGCTCGTGATCGATTCTGAAATTGAAACCACCACTTACCAGGGGGAGATCGCATTTAAAAAACAATGGAGGAAGAACACATTGTTCCACCTTGGTGCAGAAGCCTCCGGACTGCGTGGAGAAAGCATTAATTATCCAGAAAATGTACAACAGCAGCAGGCAGCGTTGTTTCTGCTTATATCCCAAAAACTATTGCAAACCGGATGGGTCGCAAACCTGAAATTGCGGCAGGAGTTTAATTCCGATTTTCGGGTGCCTTTCACTCCGGCGGTTGGTTTGGAAGGGCCGCTGTGGAGAAATTTAATACTGAAAGCGAACCTGTCCCGGAATTTCCGTGTTCCTACATTCAATGACCTGTATTGGGATGTAACCGGGAATCCTGACCTGGAACCCGAATCATCATGGAATGAAGAACTGGGATTTTTATATAAACCGGATACCATTCAGGGTTTTAAGCTGCAAATAGAGATTACCGGATTTAGTAACCTTGTGGATAACTGGATTATGTGGGTGCCCGATGGCGCTTTGTATAGTCCTGTCAATATCCGCAAAGTGTGGGCCCGAGGCGTTGAAGCCGGGTTGCTTATCGAAAGGAAATTTGGGGAAATGCGTTTTGCCCTAAATGGAAATTACAGTTTCACCCGTTCAACCAGTGTGAGAAAATTATCAGATCACGACCCGACCTATCAAAAACAGCTGATTTACATCCCCGGGCATCGTTTCCAGGTGAATGCAACCGTCAGCAGGCGCGGGTGGCGTGTGGGCGCCGACCAGGCTTTTACCGGTAGCCGGTATGTTACTCCAGATAACCAACAAAAACTCGAAGCCTACATGCTGGTGAATATGCACGTGATAAAGACCTTCCGGTTAAACCGGGATCGACTGGCAGTGAAAGCCGAAGTTCTGAATCTTTTTGATGCTGCGTACCAGGCAGTACTTTATAATCCAATGCCCGGACGATCGTATCAATTGTCAATACAAATCATTATTCAATAAATAAAAGTATGAGATCAATCATTAACAAATTATCAGTATTCATGATGATGGTCTTTGTGGCCGTTATTGCAATTTCCTGCGAAAAGGATGAAGATATACCACCGGATACCGGACTCGACTACGGTGATGGGATTTTTATCATCAACGAAGGTGCTTTTAACAGCGGTTCAGGGAGTGTAACCTGGTATAACAGGGAAGGTGCCGGCAGGATCGATAACCTGTATCAAAAACAAAACAGCCTGGTTCCGCTGGGCAACACCGCCCAGTCGATGAATGTGATTAATGGTGTTGGTTTCATTGTGGTGAACAATGCCAACCTGGTGCGCAAAGTCTCTTTGAAATCGATGCAACAAATGGATCAGTTGGAAAATGTAAACCTGCCAAGGTTTTTGATCGGGACAGATAATAATTTTGCCTGGCTAACCACCTGGGATAACAAGGTGATCGTGTTCGATAGCGAAAATCTGGCAATTATTAAAAAGATTACCACAGGCACCGGACCGGAAAAACTGCTTGAGGTAGGAGAGGAAGTTTGGGTACTGAACCAGGGAGGGTATAGCATCGACAGTACTGTAACCATCATCGGTAAACAGTCGATGGAAGTGAAACAAACCCTCATGGTTTATCCAAAACCCACCGGCATTCAGGTCGATAAAAACGGGCTGGTGTGGATCATTTGCTCCGGTCATGGCTGGAACGGATGGCCCGACCCGACCGATAGCAGGGGGCACCTTGTTTGTGTAGATCCGTCAGACTATTCCGTAGTGAAAGATCTTGAATTTCCGGCTACCGATCAACATCCTGAAAAGCTTGAGATAAATTCTACAGGGGATATTCTTTATTATATTTATCCGGGAGGTATCTACAAACAGGAAACCAACGCACAGGACCTGCAATTGACGAAGGTGGTAAACCGTTCAGGGGTATTTTACGGACTCGATTACCACCACAGTTCAGATGTGATCATTGCCTGTGATGCCGGTGATTTTATGCAGAACGGATGGGTGTTCCGCTATGATCAAACCGGTGCACTCATCGACTCACTGGAAGCCGGTGTTGGTCCTACGGATGTTTGTATTCCGAAATAATTTAGCTTCATTTATATAGCTAATTATAAGTTA
>JAGQVF010000137.1 GCA_020438135.1 Bacteroidales bacterium
AGTCAGGTGCTCTAACCAACTGAGCTATAGGCCCTGTTTATTTCAGGGGTGCAAAAATACAACAATGCTTTTCAATTTCAAAAAGAAAAAATCAAAATACTTGGTGGGGTAACTTCATGTTAATTGTAAAATCACACTATTTCAGTTTCTTTTACTCGTATGGTAATTGTCCTGTTTTACCAAGGTTAGGTATCATTTTATCATTTTTGTCTCTGTTATCGGTTTCTCCGTCAAGGTTTATATCAGAATTCAGGTAACCGTCTTTACCTGCATAGCTTTTCCAATGAATCTGTATGTCTTCCAATGTTATATAATCATCAGCATTTGCATCTCCGCTTATCATTCCCCAAATATCTGGTGCTAGCTCTTTTTGTGCGGGGGAAGAACCGTAAGCTTGTTCTGCTCCGGTATAAAACAGGTAGGATAAGGTATCACCGTTAATTTCAAATGGATAAGCAGCAATTACGTCCAGGTGGTTCCGGTGACGAATAACAGGGTAAATGTTATCGGAGGGTGAAATATCAGTCAAAGGCAGGTTAAATTGGCTTGTATCCACTACTGAACCATTTTTAAGTAGAAAACAAGCTTGTTGCCAAACAATATGATTATTGGTAGCATTAGATGGATCCATTTCCGATTCGCGCAATTCCACAAGAACCCAATCGACGATATCGGGATTTTGGCAGAATGAAATGTTTTCATTTCCAATGTAATTCCAGGGCTGTGCTGCGTAAGGTTGTGAAAAAGGAATCAAAGTATCTGATATTGGGTTCATTTCATTCTCTGCGAAGGGACCTTCGAGAAATACTCCTAGATTGAGATAATATTGCGGAGCAGTTGTTTGAGTTTGAACTGCCAGTTTGCAAATTACGGGTAAATGATCGGACATATAATAGAGAGCGAATGAAACAGAATCAGGCAATGATGAATTCAGGGGCAAATCGATCATGCTCTGATTGAAACGATTCCCATCATTTCCAAAAGCTTCACAACTGTTATCAACATACGATATTCCGTTTTCACCTGAGAAATAGTCATCAGATAAAAAAATAAAATCAAAACGGTCATCCATTCCTCCTGATGCACCACCTCCAAACTGGGCTGTTCTGGTACTTTGGGTATGCCAGCTTGCATACTGGTCATTATCGTGCCATGAACCTGCGGGTAATGGGTCATTTAGGGTAAATACACCATTGCTGACAATTTCCTGGTACGCTGGTTCAGAACTGGTATAAAAATTTAAATCGCCGCCGAATATTACATTTTCATGATAAGGCAGTTGGCTCACATGATCCTGAAACCTTTGTATCTCAGCCAGCCGTTTTTGCTGGTTATCGGTTCCCTGACTCGCTTTAAGGTGGGCACTGTAAAAATATAAAAACGTAGTATCTTCAGTGTTCACAAGGTCTTCAGTATGGTAAAACAGGACATACTCGTTTATGAGACGCAATTCTGTATCGATGGTATCTTGCGAATAAAGGATGAGTTTTTGGGAATTATAAAACAGCATATTATCTGAATCTTCGCCATTGGTAAATGCTGCCCTCAGATAATTGGACTGTGCTCCGCTGTTTAATCCTTGTTCCAGCAACATGTCGGCGCCTTCTTCACTGATCAGTTCAGAAATAACCAAAACATCCGGTTTTGCATACGATACCACAGTTCTGAAGTTTTGAACCCTCTCAGGTGTAGTTCCCGGGAAATTCAAAACATTGTAATACATCACTGAAAGGGTATCATGCTGGGCACAAACAACCTGAAACATGCACACCAGTAAAATGGCATGCAAAGCCACAAAAAACTTTTTCCTAAACATTTGAGCCTGAATAAAATTTCAATATTCGATTCGCGAAATTAAACTGAAAAACTGGTTCAAAGGTTTAATTTTTTGTGAAAAGATTTCTAATTCGTGTAATTTAATGTACCGGAAAGTTTGTTACACAAATTATAACGACCTGAAAGTTGTTTGTTTTCAGGTCGTTAAAGCGTACAATAGTTTTAAAATTGTGCCCGTTTTATCCCTTCAGGTGTATTAATTGATCTGCTCAATCAATCCGGAACCTGGGAGCTCTTATTGAAATTTTGTATCAGATCGTCATTTTTATCGGCATTGCCAACCTGTCCATCCAGGTCGGTATCAGTATATGTATATCCGGAAAGTCCGGCATCGGAACGCCATTCATTTGTCAGGTCATCTGAGTTAACGTTGTTGTCAGTGTTGCCATCACCTGATGACATTCCCCAGGTTGCAGGAGAAATTTGAGAGTAACCGTTTGATCCACCTGCAACCTTGTCAGAACCCGTTGTAAAATCATAAGCATAGCTGCTACCAAATCCGGCTATGGGTCCTGCAGAGATGATGTCGAGGTGGTTTCTATGACGGATAACAACAAAAGCCCCTTCTTCAATTCCTTTATAAAACCTGGGTAATACAGTGCCGTCCAATTCCCTGATCCTCCCATCGTTCATCAGTAAACATGCCTTTTGTGCAATAATACTTTGTCCTGTAGCCGAACCAATTGAAGCTGCATCCCGGATTTCAAGCAACACCCAGTCGATAGCATTTGTGGGGAAAGCTGTAACTTCTTCCATACCAGGATAGTACCATGGACTTCCGCTATAAGGTTGTGTGAATGGAATCAAATCCTGGTTAACCAAATCGTTGTTCATTTGAGAACCATTGAACGGACCTTCAAGGAAAACTTTCAGATTGAAAGTGATGGGTTCACGAACATAGCCATCAATATAAAAGTCTGCCGTCGGGGTGTCGATAAGGTCAGCAAAATCTTTATTGGTGAATTTGCAGCCAGGGCCGTCATCAATCCAGGAGAGATTTGTTGAACCACTGTTAAACTGAAAAGTGAGGGTGAGCAATACCGCACTATCTGAAAGGAAAATTCCAGGTTGGCCACTGGTGATGGCTCCGGAAACTAAAATTGTTCCCGGCACGGATGCGTCAACGCTCAGTGATGGGAATCCCGAAGTGTTAATAAATGAAACAAAGGTTAAGGTTCCCGGATTGTGATGTAATTCCAGGTTAATAGTTCCGATGTTGTTAAATCCAGTGGTTTTTATCGGAATATCAATTTGTGCACCTGCATCAGTATAGAGTGAAGGGGCGATTACATCGGGCCCGTCCCACGTAAGCATGTAGGCTGTAGAGTTGTTATAAAACTGGGCTGCAGGCACATCATTCAGGTATGTGAAACTGCTATTGCTCCAGGCACAACTAAAACCGTCATCTTCCCAAATCAGGTACGATGCACCTGGCGATATACGGTTGAAGGTAAATGTAAAAATGATTGTCTGATCCGGCAAAGTCAATCCGGGATATGTAAACCATCCAAGTGTAATTACCCCGGGAGTGTTGATGTTGGAAGCTATCGAACCCGTCAATTGTGAACTTTTTGTTACACTTACCGCGCTAAGAATAGCCGGGTCGTAGAGCAGCTTCAGGTTGCAGCTTCCAATATCAGAAAAATTTTCAGCGATAATGGGTAGCACAATTGTATTGTTGTAACTAATGGTATCGCCGAAGTTGATCACCGGTGCATTTTGTGCTTGTAAATCGATGACCAGTAGCAGAGAAATAATAATTCCTAAAAAAAGTCCTTTTCGTTGCATCGTCCTGTTTGTTAAATGATTAAAGTTTGAAAATAATTAGTTTTCGATTGATTGAAACATTCAATTGATCAATTATTAAATTTGCGGTTAATATACCACTTTGCGGGATATTGATTGTAGTTTTTCCATTAATTTTAACTTCTTTCTCCAATATGTTTCTGCCGGTAATATCAAAAACTTTCAGCAAACCGCTGAGCGCTTCGGGAATATTTGATTTTATAACAATTTCACCATTGAAGGCATAAATATCAGCAACCTCCTTTCTATCCTGTTTTGAGGCGGGATCGTTCGGAGTTAGGTGGAGAACAAATCTCGCGGCCCCGTCGGTTATTTCGGAATGGAAATGATGATCTGCACTGTTCAATTGAATGATCCTTTCTTCCTGCAAATCTTCCAGGAATACCTGGAAATCTTCTCCAAATCCTGCTAAATGTTTTAGATTTATCATGTAATTTCCGGTTTTGCCAGGAATAAAATGAATGGGAATAGTTTCCTTTTCAACGAAAATTTCTCTCGACTGAACCATCATTTCATTGTTTTCAGAATCAATTGAAAATAATGCAGGGGCTTCTTCCAGTCCAAACAATTTCAGGGCATCTGCCGATGGATCATAACCATTTGTTGCATTTTCAGAAAATATGATCAATGTTTCATCGCTGAAGTGGTTCTGTTGAGATTGCACTCCGATCTTCACCATTTTTATTCCGTTATCCGGCTCATTTTTCATAAACGGTTTACTATGATGAAGCCTGGCTTTGTTGTTGACAATAATTGATCCGTTTGCATAATTGGTATTGACATGAACAAAAAATCCCTGACCAGCAGGTATAATGCTGTCCACACCGTTGATCCCACTCTGCGGAATACCTTTGACATAAGTGCCATATTGCCCGTTTTGAGAGTTCCAGAGGTAAATGGCATTATCAACATGTTCGGTTTCCCAGCCTTGCGTTGATTCCCAATTGAGAGCTGATGGATAAGGATTCCCTGTAAAATTGAAACCCTTGCTGTTGTGTGCCGCATTTTGATGATTTGTAAGATTCATGCTGTATGGACCTGAATTGATCATTCCTGTGTAGGTTATGGTTGTACTTCCGGTTAAATCTTCATCGGCCCAGGCGCCATAACCTTTCATTTGTATCAGTGGAACATCCTCCCCGGTAATGTAATGCCAGGTGCCCGTTTCTTCGTCAAATTCCATCAGGTAAATGTCGAAAAAGGTACCGGACACTGCACCGGAAACCGGAGATGAAATATAGTGCCATTTGTTTTCCGTCAGGAATCGCTCTACATGAAAAACACCTGAACCAGTAATGGTTCCGTTGTCGATAAATGAACCGTCTGAATTGAGTCCTGACCGGATGATCAACTCTCCATTATTGGTCAGTTCGCCGTTGGAAGTCAAATATCCGGTATTTTCAATGGTGAGCGTCGAGCCGGCATTCAGGACCAATCTGTAGCAAAATGCTTCGTTGTTTATTGTTGGTTGATTGAGTGTTTTTGCTGAGGGAATATCTGTATTGGTAAAAGCATCCGGAACATTGTCAGTCCAGTTTCCCTGATCGAACCAATCTTCACTAATATTCCCTGTCCATGTGCTTTGCCTGAGGAATGCAAGTGACCCGGGTAAATAAAAATCTGAAGTTGGTAAATCGTTCAGGTACTGAAAGTTCCCGTTCGACCAGGCACATGAAAAGCCGTCGTCATTAAATATCAATTCACTCATGCCATAGTTGACCCGGGTAAAATTAATTTTAAAAATTACCGGGGTTCCCGGGATTGAAAGGGAGGGATACGTAAACCATCCAATAACAATTTTTCCGGGCTCTGAAATGTTGGTCGCTATGCTGCCATAAAGTTGTGGCCCTTTTTGAACAGAGGTTGCCAACATAACTGTCGGATCATATAATATTCGCAGGTTGCAGCTTCCAATGTCGTTGAAGTTTTCTGCGGTTATTTTGATCTGGGTGCCGGATGCATATGATTCAGTTTGATCCAGCCATATCTTTGGCGAATCCTGTGCTGTTGTAATTTCATGATTAAATATCAGAATTAACAGTAGGGGGTAAATTATTGGTTTCATAGTGTCAGTTTTAGTTGTGTTAGTTTATTAATAAGTTTTCGTTATTAGTAAGCATAGACTTTTCGGATCACAACGGTTTTGTCGGTTTGATCCTGGTATTTTACGATCACAATGCCCCTGAAATCCAGATCGATTTTGGTTTCGCCGTAACCTTCTACACCCGTGTTTAACAATACTTTTCCTGGCAGGTCAAAAACCGAAACGTTTCCGCTAATGGTTTTGCCAGATCTGTTTTTCAGGATAATTTGTCCATCGTGATAAAAAATTCGAATAGAAGTATTGTTAGCGATATCTTCTATCGCATATGGATTTTTGGTGAGATGTAGCCTGAATCTGTCGACTGCATCCTCTGTATTTGCTATAAAAGAATAGGTGCTTTGGGTGCTCAGATCGGTCAACACATGTTCCTTTACGTCTTCGAGCACCAGGTGATAACCTGCTTCAAATCCTGAAATATCGGTAGCGTTGATCTCAAACAGGCCACTTTGGCCGGGTATATAACCCAGTTGGATGATGGTCTCTTTTCCTATATTTTCCGGGAGTTGATTAACGGCGAGTCGTTTGTTGTCATTACTCATGGAAAATAAAGCGGGGGCTTCATCCACTCCTGAAAGGAAATCGCAGGCATCAAATGAAGGATCGTATCCGGCAGTTGCCGATTCATTTAAACTCACAACTGCCTGATCGCGATAAGAATTTACTTCAGAGGAAATTTCAAGCCTGATGAGTGGATTTTCAGTTTGTGTTGCTTTAAAGAACGGCATACTGCTGTGCAACCTGGCTGCGTTTTTCACTGTGAGCATTCCTGAGGTATTGTCGACAGGAACATGTACATAAAATCCCTGCCCGGCAGGTATAATATTGGTTACATCATTTACAGAAATAGAATTGATATAGCTGCCATAATTGCCAAAGTTGGGATTCCAGATGTAAATTGCATTGGCGATTCCTGACTTTGTCCAGCCATTCTGATTGTCCCAGTCAACAGCAGAGGGGTATGGATTTCCGACAAAGTTGAATCCTCTCGATCCGCTTTGCGGATCATTGGGTCCCAGGCTGGTTAAACCGGCTGAACTGAGGGTTCCGGTATTTAATGCACCGGTAAAATAGACGGTTTTCGATCCGGTCAGACTGTTTGAAGCCCAGGTGCCATAACCTTCCATAACGTTTAAGGTATGGGTTACCGGAACGATATAAGTGAACGAGCCGGAAGGTTCATTCCATTTGGTTAGATAAATATTCAGAAAGACGCCAGAAAGCGCATTGGAGATCATGGGTGAAACATAGTGCCATTGTTCGGATTGGAGATACCGGCCTGCTTTAAATATACCTGTTCCTGAAATATTGCCATTGTCGATGAATGATCCTTCACCTGAAGCATTCGACTCAATAATAAAGGTTCCGTCATTTAAAAAATTCCCTGAGGCGGTCAGGGTTCCTTCCGGAAGAATGGTGACTGATGCCTGTGTGTTGATGATCAGTCGGTTACATGTAGCATCCCCAACAACCATCGGAAATGGATTGGGAGATACATTTGGAATTATTGCATCTTTTGAAGGACCGGGAATTCCATCTCCCCAGTTGCCAGCCTTAAACCAGTCATCATCCACACTTCCTGTCCAGTTGCTTACATCGGGTTCCACAACATTCACATCGCCGTTGATGTAATAATCGCCAAAAGGGGTGTCGATTAGCGGATTGTACAAATTGTCGGTGTATTCGCAGGATTCCCCGTCATCGTACCAGGTGAGAGGTGTGAAACCCAAAATGGCATTAAAAGTAAGTGTAAAAAGTACTCCATTATCCGGAATTGAGAAACCGGTTGTGTTGGGCACAGTGTAACCACCTGCGATAATGGTTCCCGGAACCGGCTCATTTATCGACAATCCAGGAAATCCGCTGGTATTTGTGTAGGATTGATAGGTTATAACTGATGGGTCATATTCGAGGGTTAATGACAGGGAGCCTATATTGCAAAAATCGGTTACCGTGACCGGAACACTGAAATTCGATCCTGAAAAAGCAATAACCGATGGTGCAGTTGTAACCGGAGCGTTAATCGGTAGTATGGCGGAAACCGAACCATTAAAATAATAATTCTCAAAAGGAATATCATTTAGCGGATTATACAGATTATCGGTGTATTCGCAGGATTCACCGTTATCGAACCACGTGAGATCGGTGTTTCCTCCTGCATAGCTAAATCGTATGGTGAAAAGCACAGAATTATCAAGAAGTGAAATTCCTGAACCACCGGGAGGATTATAGCCGCCGGCATAAACAGTTCCTGGAGAAGGGCTGTTTACGACCAGTCCCGGGAAACCTGCATCACTGGTAAAGGAAACAAAGGTCAGTATAGCCGGATCGTATTGCAGGGTCAACGAAAGCGCTCCGATATTGCAGAATTCGGCTACTGTAACAGGTATGTTTACGTCAGTTCCCGGACATGCTTCTATATCTGCAATGGTGGTTAATGGTGCACCAGAAGGCTGAATGAGACTCACCGATCCGTTAATATAGTACGTTGAAGTTGGTGTGTCATTCAGTGGTGTAAAACTCGCACCGGCATATTCACACGATTCTCCATTGTCGTACCATATTAAATTGGAATTACCGCCATGATAAGTAAAGAAAACTGTAAACAATACAGTGTTGTCTGGTAGCGAAATCAATGGATCACCCGGTGGCACAAATCCCCCCGCGTATAAGGTTCCTTCAATTAAACCATTTACGATAAAATTCGGGTATCCCGCATTGTTCACAAACGAGTCGTAGGTTAGTGCAGCAGGATCGTAATTAAAGGTGAGAGAAGCAGCACTGATTTGAATAAAGTTGCTAACTGTTACCGGTATTTCAACAGTAATCCCGGGACAAGCATCCACATCGGGCAACACCGTTACAGGAGCATTTTGTGCATAGATTTTCAGATGGAATAAAACCATCAATGTCGTTAGAATTAAAATTGTGTTTCGCATAGCCGTAATTTTTACCTGTTTATAAAATATTTTGATTGTTTGTTTTTTCTGTTTCCGGCCTCTGTTCCCTGAGAAATCACAGTTTTTAGTAAAAAACCTGAATCGGGGAAGCATAAAATCTGTTTCAAATCAATCTTTGTCAAAACCATTTTCTTCAAGTCTGGGACCTGCTTCACAAGCATTGAAATTTTACAGAATTTATACATCATTAATCTTGTAATTAAGTGAGAACGGGTGTTTAACACCCGTTCTCACAGTTATTTATCTGCTGATAATCTTGATGGTCTTCATCAATAAGTCATTATTGTTATCAAGTTTCAGCCTTGCCATATATACACCCGGTTGCAGGGTGCCGTTTTGCAGTACTACCTGGTAGTATCCTGCATGTTGTTCCACTTCTTCAACCACAGCCTTCACTAGATTTCCGGTCAGGTCGTGGATTTCGAGGGTTACCGTTCCGTTTACAGGAATGTTGTAACTGAATGTAGTTGATTGGGTAAACGGGTTGGGATGATTTTCCAGGGTCATCTGACCAGACAGGAAATAGTTGTCAAATCCTGTCATCGAAGTATGGATCACATCCATCACCAGTTCAGCATTCGGAATAACATCGTATGACCCATCAGCCAATTCGTTGAGCGGATCGGATGCAAGAGCGAA
>JAGQVF010000138.1:0-1421 GCA_020438135.1 Bacteroidales bacterium
GCCATAAAAATAGCGATCAAAGGAGGAAGGATCGACATCCATAAAGGGACAGGGGTCATTTGTTTTGATTCGGAATATCCGCCGTATTCGATTGTGAGCGTTTCTTTTTTGCTGAAGGTTTCGGTGATGTGACCTGCTCCAAAAACAAGAATAACCTGTTCAGTTTTACCTGAAACACGCAAATGGACTGTATCAAGCGGTACTTCACTGAGTTCAGGAATTCGAATATCAATGGAAACCGGAATATGTTGAATCACAATTTCGGGGAAAATCAATTGAAAGGGTTTTTCTTCAGCATTGCTGGAAAATGCAGAAAAACCTACCGAAATTAAAAACAGGAACAGTATGGCTGATAAAACTCTTTTCGGCAGCACAGTTTACTTTTCGGTAAAAGTATAAAGATTTTATTTATTGAAGAGCCTGACGATATCGTTTCCGTTTGCAAAGATCAGCAAAGCAAAAAGGATGATCATCCCTGTGATCTGTGCATATTCCATAAATTTATCACTCGGTTTACGGCGGGTGATGATCTCATACATGAGGAACATCACATGCCCACCGTCGAGCGCCGGAATGGGTAAAACGTTCAGGATCGCCAGCATGATTGACAAAAACGCCGTTAAAGTCCAGAAACTCTGCCAGTGCCATTCGCTCGGGAAAATATTACCGATTGTGATGAATCCACCCACCGATTCGTAGGCTTTCACTTCCGGTGAAAAGATCAGTTTGAGTTGTTTCAGGTAGCTACCGATTCCGGAATAAGTGCGGGAAATACCGGCTGGAATGGCTTGCAGTAAATTGTAGTCTTTTTCGCGAACTTCGAAAAATTCGGCGAGGTTGCCAACCGGGTACACACCGATCAATCCTTCCTGGGGAATGTCAACAGGCAGTATGAGTGTATCGGAATCTCTGATAACAGAAACATCAACCGTTTGATTTTTATGTTTTTGGATTTCGTTTTTAAATTCATCGAAAAACATGGTTTGATTCCCGTTAAGCCCGATGATTCGGTCACCCTTTTCAATTCCGGCTTTTTTAGCAGGGGAATCGGGCGAAAAGCGATCCACATAAAACGGTATCCTGACGTCGATAAAATTAGGCGAACGGTGTTTTACCAGTTTGCCGAGGAAACCTTTGGGGACTTGAATATCCATGGTTTCACCGCCTCTTTCGATCTGTATTGTTTTGGCTTCATCAAGGATCAGTTTTTCGGGTATTTTCCTGAAATTTTCAACCCGTTCTTTATCTACCGTAATGATTCGGTCGCCGCTTTGTAAACCCAGTTCAGCACCCACCGAATCGACTACAATTCCGTATTTAACACTTTCGGTCGGCAGATATTCTTCACCCCAGATAAACAACATGCCGATATAGATGAGCACGGCAAGGATAATATTCATCGTAACGCCGCCCAGCATGAT
>JAGQVF010000138.1:1551-13936 GCA_020438135.1 Bacteroidales bacterium
GGCAACCATCCCAATCCGTATTCAGTTCCTTTATAATTGAATTTGAAAATAGAAAACCAGGGATTGAAGAAGAGGTAAAACTTCTCAACTCTTGTTTTAAACATTTTAGCGGCAATAAAATGGCCGAATTCATGAATGATCACAAGGATCGATAAACTCAGCAAAAACTGTAAAATTTTAATAACGATCTCCATTGGCGGATGTGTAATTTTCTGTTCTTAAGATTTAACCAACGCTACATACCCGATTTTGTTTTAACCTGTTCCACTAAAAACGTAGCGTAGTTTCTGGTTTCTAAGTCGGTATCCGTTAAATCGGAAAGTCCCGGTTTGTAAATAAAATCAATTTTTTCAAGACATGATCCGATGATCTCCGGCATTTGAAGAAACCCGATCCTGTTGTCGAGAAAAGCAGAAACAACAGTTTCGTTGGCTGCATTTAACACACAGGGGGCATTTCCTCCTTTTTTGAGGGCTTCAAATGCGAGTGCAAGATTACGAAATTTTTTAATATCCGGTCTCTCAAACGTAAGTGTTTGCATTTCAGTTAGATTTAGCCTTGGAAATGAAGAATCCAACCGGCCGGGAAAAGTAAAAGCATACTGAATCGGAATGCGCATATCGGGCAGGCTGAGCTGCGCTTTCATCGATCCGTCGACAAACTGAACGATAGAATGAATGATCGATTGCGGATGAAGCACCACTTCGATTTGTTCGGGTTTTAAACCAAAGAGCCATTTTGCTTCAATTACTTCGAGCCCTTTATTCATCATGGTGGCTGAGTCGATGGTGATCTTGGTGCCCATGTTCCAGTTGGGATGGCTTAACGCTTCACTGCGGCCTACCGACTGAAGTTCTTCATGTGAATGATTTCTGAACGGGCCGCCGGATGCCGTAAGAATGATCTTTTCCACCTCTACCGGGGACTCTCCCGTCAGGCATTGGAAAATAGCCGAATGTTCAGAATCAACAGGAATGATGACAGCGGGATGTTTTTTGAGCAAAGAGGTGATGATCTCTCCTGCAACTACCAAACATTCCTTGTTGGCAAGAGCGATTTGTTTGCCGGCTTCAATGGCTTTGATAGCCGGCTTTAATCCTGCAAATCCAACCAGTGCAATTAACACGATGTCGACAGATGCCATTTCAACTATTTGCGAAACGGCGTCATCACCGGTATAAACTTTAATATCAAGAGGGTCGAGTTGATTATTTACATAGTCGTATTTATCTTCAGCACCGATAACTACAACATTCGGTTTGTGTTTTTTGGCCTGTGCGATCAGCAGGTCGGCATTGTTTCCTGCAGTTAAAACCTCCACTTCGAAACGGTCGGGATGTTGGTCAACCACCTCCAGAGCCTGCGTGCCAATAGAGCCAGTTGAACCAAGTATGGCGATGGATTTCTTCAAATCGTTTGTTTGTTAAAATGCAATATATTCCATTGGATCGACGGGTGTACCATTGTACCACAATTCAAAATGGAGGTGGGCGCCGGTGCTCAGTTCACCCGACTCACCTACAATGGCTATCGGATCACCGGCTTTTACCACATTCCCCTGGCTTTTCAGTAATACAGCGTTGTGCTTATATGCCGACACAAAATTTCCGGCATGCTGAATACTGATGGTATAACCGGTTTCGATGGTCCAACCTGCAAAGATCACGGTACCGTCGAGGGTAGCTTTCACAGCTTCATTTTTTTTGGAAACGATATCTATTCCGTAATGTTGTTGGGCAAGATCAAACCCTGAGGTTACAATTCCTTTCAGGGGGGTGAAGAAAAGATATCCTGATCTGGGGGCCCTGACCTGGCTGAGCTCTTGATTTTCATTGTAATACAAGTCGTAAGATGTTTCGTTGTAATACTCCTCACGCAACAACGAATCTTCCACCGACCTTGAATAGTTTACATCTTCATTTATGCGGTTATCAGGATTTTCTTTCAGGTTGATGGTGTCGTTGTAATCGATATCACCTTCAATAACACGCCTGATATTTTCGACATAGGCTGACTTTTGCCTTGCAACATTTTCGAGCGAATCGGTTTTTTTTAACAGCATGTTAACCCTTCGGGAGAGGGTTACGTCGGTATAACCCGGAATATACTCCCGTATGGGTGTAAAAGCTATGATAAAAATAGTAACTGTAATGATCAGAATTGCACCTGCTCCAACACTTACAAATACATTCAATCTGCTTAGTCTGAATGAAAACCGTTCTTCAAATGTTTCATCATTCAAAATGACCAACCTGTATTTGGTCCGAAGTTTGGCCCTTAGCCTGCGCCATTTTTCTTTCTTTTTCGAATCCGGCACTTGTAAATTATTTGCCTGCAAAAGTAAAGTATTTTAGGTTGGTGGTATACCTAAACTCGCTAATTAGAAAGATACCGGGAAGTAATTTTTACGAAAAGCAGGGCAACAAAAGCTATTTTATCAGTATGAAACGGTTTTATTTCTGCGATAACGAAGTATCGTTAGAGCAAGGAAAAACCCTGACAGGATTTGCAAAATCAGGGTAATTTTATATCCACCCGGATTTAATCTGGTGAAGATGAAAATAGAAGTAAATAGAAGTAAAGTAATAATTCCTGTAAAGGGAATTTGCATGTTACGTCTCACCCAAATCCGCTGAAGAATAAAATAGAAAGCAAATGCCAGAATCAATGGGATTAAGTACAAGTAGAGGTATACAAATAGTTTTTGTTCCAGCAGAAATGTATCGCTCATGTAGAGGTTTGGAGGGGCAACCAGTTGAACCGGAAATGCTTTGAGGAACAATTTTTTTGTTGTGACCAGTTGGTTGTATTTAGGGGCATAAATATTTTGGTAGTAATTTTCGACGCCAGCCAGATCGGTCAAAACAAGGTCGTTGCGCAAAGCAAGATCGTGAAGCAGGTTCTCAAATTCCTGAAAATAATAGCTGCCTCTTTCGCTGCTGATCTCCAGGAAATCGTATTGATGGATCATAACCACAATAAGCGGCGAATTTCCTTTTCTCTTTTCAGCGTGTTCAAGTGTGGATTTAAAACCTGCAAGATCGCAGGTAAAGGGTAAAAATTGCAATGGGGTTGTCGTGTTGTATGTTCCGTTAAAATCTGCGGATATCGTTTTAAAATCAAGTGCATCAAGCGCTTTCAATGTATTGTTGTCATATGAATTCCAGGGAGGAATAAAGGTTGTGACCGGAGCATGAATGATCTCTTCAAGCATGGTTTGGCCGGTTTTCAGGAGATCGTACTGTTTTTCATATTCGAGGCCTGCAAATTCGCTCATTGTTTGCGACACCTTATTCCGCTGATGTGTATAGCCATGCAATGCTACTTCGATTACACCTTTGAAGTAAGCGTTTCTCAATATATCCTTTTTATTTTCAGGGAGTGTTTCATATGAATCTCCATCACTTTGATGATAATCTCCTGTCATGATATTTGGTATTACCCCAATGGTGATAGATAAACCATTTTTATCAAATGCATTGATCAGGTTTTTTTCGAGCAAAGTATTGCTTGTTGCAGAATAATCATCGAATCTGAAAGCAATGGTAATTTTGTTTTCGTTAGATGCAAAAACCGGTTTGAATAGTGTAAGCAACAGGAGGGTTGCAATCAAAAAGCAGTATCCCGGTAATAAACAGGAGGTTTTAGTATGCATAGAATTGATAACCTTTTGTTTTTTGTAAAATTAAAAAAGTCCTGGGAAATAACCTGAAAAATAACCAACTAATGAAAAAAAAATTTACAGGATCTTTTTATTTTGAAGCAATATAATTAAGTTGAATCTCCTGGTCATAAGCGAAAAAATGCAACCTTTGCAGAGGCTCAAAAGTCTAAAGTTAGAAATAAAAATATCATAGCATGAAGCGGACGATCTATTACCTTTTTCTTTTATTATTTGCTGCATCTACAGGGTTTGCACAAAAAAATGACGATGTAAGGAAACCCTACACACTTACCCATCATATGTCGCCTGAAGAAAAGGCACTGTTTCATACGGTAGGCAAAGGTTACCTCGAAACAGATCCACCACCCGGTGAGATCAGAAATATTGCTGAATTTGATCAAATGGAAGGGGTGCTTGTCGGCTATCCCGGAAGCTTTGGCATATCCTATACGCTGATTGCTGCTTTATCACAGGAAACCAAAGTATTGACCGTAGTTGAAAACAACAACCAGTTGAATTATGTAACCGGTCAGTATCAATCGCAAGGTGTGAATATGGACAATGCCGAGTTTATTGTAACTGCGCTTGATTCGTACTGGACCCGCGATTACGGCCCATGGTATGTAGCTTACGGAAACGACCAGATAGGGATCATGGATTTTGTGTATAACCGTCCGAACCGACCCAACGACAACGCCATCCCTCCCAAAATCGCCGATTATCTCGGTATCGAATGGTACGGAATGGATCTCATCACTGCCGGGGGAAATTATATGACGAATGGAAGAGGCATTTCTTCATCCTCAGATCTTATCTGGGAAGAAAACCCCGATTACACACCTTCAGAAATCGATCAGATGTTGCTTGATTATTGCGGAATAGATACTTACCACGTACTTCCGGATCCAAACAATACTTATATTGATCATATCGATTGCTGGGGCAAGTTCCTTGATGTCGACAAAGTACTGATCCGTGAGGTTCCTGCTTCACATCCCCAATACGACGAAATTGAAGCCACGGCTGCATATTATATGGATAAACCAACTGCCTGGGGAAATACCTTTCAGGTTTACAGGGTTTGGACGCCCAATAATGAACCCTATACCAACTCGCTTATTTTAAACAACCGTGTATTTGTTCCGATCACAGGCGGCCAATGGGACGATGAAGCACTCGCCACATATGAAGAGGCAATGCCCGGCTACGAAATAATGGGATTTACCGGATCATGGGAATCAACTGATGCATTGCATTGTCGTACCAAAGGAATAGCAGATAGAAATACTTTGTATATTCATCACATGCCTTTACTCGGTGATCAGCCTGTGCAGCCAAATTATGAACTGGAAGCTGAAATCACTGCCTACAGCGGTGAAGCCATTGTAAATGATGCGGTTAAAGTAATCTATTGGATCAATGATGAACCACAGGATGATATTGTGATGACGCATGAAGGTGGCAAAATCTATTCTGCCACATTGCCATCGGGTCCGGCAGGTTCAAAAATGGAATATTACATCACTGCAGTTGATGATGGTGGAAATACTGCTAATCATCCCTATATCGGTGCACCCGATCCACATGTTTTCTTTGCCGGTGAAGAACTTTTTCCGGCAATGGGATTGGATGTCACATCTGTCGAAGCTTATGTGAATCAGGGGAATACCGATGTGCAGAATTTTACTATTTTCAATGTCGGTGAGATCGGACTCAATTATTATATCAGTTATTCTTCTGCTTTATTTGAAGATCATGTATATGAAATTGAAGACAGCCCCGCACAGGATGCCTGGGAAGACAATACCTTTACTGAACTGGGATGGGTTGAATTTGAAGTGGATGATGCAGAGGGAGAGATCGCAAACTGGAATCTTGAATTTTATTGGAATACAGATCAGTATTCCGAAGAAAGTACTTTTAAGGTTGAATCACCTGAAGGAACAGAAGCCGTTATAGCTGCCGGAATACCAGACGGAAACTACGATATTGATTTGGATGCTTTCAATGGCGAACAAATGCAGGGAACATGGAAGATATGGATTGAAGATTCATATGGTGATGGTGGTCATCAGGCAACAAATATTTCTCTTACAATTACAAAAACGTATGAGATTTTCCCCTGGCTGAATGTTGAACCTGTTGCAGGAACAGTTGAACCCGGAGGAACACAGCAAATTGTTGTTACCTGCGATGGAACTGAATTGCCGGTAGGTGAATATGACGGTTCCATCACCATTTCCTCAAATGATCCTGAAATGTCAGAAACAGTTATTCCTGTTCATTTCACGGTTGATCTGCCGGATGGAATTTCAACCGGTACCACTGAATTCAACGAACTTTCGGTGTATCCGAATCCGTTTAAAAGCCAAACAACTTTCACGATAACCACAGAAAAAGATGGTGCTCTTATTCTTAATATTCACGATTCGAGGGGCCGTGTGGTAGCAGAAATCGTTAAATTGACCCACAAGGGGCAGCATGCCCGTATTATATGGAACGGTAAAAACCAGCGTGGCGAATTTGTTAAGCCGGGTGTTTATTATTATTCCGTGGATATGGATAATATCAGGAAAACCGGAAAGATCATACTGGTAGACTAAATGCCGGTAAACGCAAAAAAAAACCCGCCGGGATTTTCGGCGGGGTTTTTTTTTGAATGACAATTTTCTACAGGTCAAACGGTCCGATAAATTCATTTAAGCCGGTTCCGTATACATCACCTGAAATGCAATAGCGGTCGCCTGTGTAGTTAAACAACAGGTAGAATTTTTTCTGTCCCAGATAAAATCCAATTCCTGCACCCACCTTTTTCACAGCGAAAGGTATTCCACCTCCGGCCCAATCTTCAACATCGTTCACAGGTTCGAATTCATTGGGATTATTTTTATAAAGCGAGAAAAGATTACCATTTTTGTTGATCATGTAGCGATAGGAAGGCCCCAGATCATCGTGATAATTAAAAAGCATAGCTCCGATTCCATTTAAAGCGAAAGGATTGTATCCTGTTGCCAGTTCACTGATGGGCGTGGTTTGGGTGCTCCAGCTTCCATCCGATCTCAGGTAGCTGTATTGCGAGCCGGTAATATCCATCACCATAGTCCAGCTTTCCTGTGAGTTGTTTCCATCGATACGGCAGGCAGCTCCGATAGCCGGAAAAGGCATTGGGCCGGTTCCGAGATTACTGATCGGGTAAGGTCCTTCCAGGGTGTTTATATTGCTTATCATGTATTTCGTTCCATCCATATTGATCAGGATGAACTCTGTGCCGGTGGTGGAAAAGGCTGCACCCACACCACCCATTTTTGACACTACATTTCCTTCCCAGTGCTCAGTGTAAGCAGGTACAAGCCCTTGTGAAGCCAATTTGCATTCGGTCATGGTATATTCTGTAGCTACTTTAATTGCAACCACTTTGTGGGTATTCAGATCGTTGATCACATAGGATAGGGGAGCACCCGTTTCGATTGAACCTCCTTCGGTGAGGAAATACTGCAGATCATCAAAACTGCCGCTAACAGTCGATAATGCAGCACTCGCATCGCCACCATAAGCAAATACTTTGATCTTGGTACTTTCCAGGTCACTGATATGTTCGCCATCGGCTACAACACCACCCTGCACTACGGCTGCAGAGTAAGTGGCTTCGATATTGGCACGCATTTCCTGCCGGGAAGATGTACTTTCGATCAGCAGGTAATACCGTCGTCCATAAGTGATGGAGGCAACATAGCAAGCCGGATTTCCCGGTTGAATAAATTTTGACAGTTCCTGCGGTGTAACCGAAGGATCAAAAACATCCTCGTACCGGGCCGGCATATCGTAACTCATGGTGTAATAAATCTGATCAAGTTTTACAAGCATGCGGTTGTATTCTTTATCCTGACTGAAACTGAGGCTGGCATCGACCTGTGTTGTCCAGGTTTCAACATTAACGCCCATTGAAAATGCCATTTGTTCACGCGAATAGACATCTTCAAAAGTATAGGTGAAATTGGCAGGAACAACCCCATTGTTTGACTGAATGATCTGGTTTTGGGCAATGGTCATTTCACTTTTCGAAACTTCATCGACTGTATAAGCGGGATTATTCGATCCGTTGATAACATTGATCGAAACAGTACCGCCGGCGCGCTCAACAACGATTGGGTTGGGTGTAGCTTGTGTTATTGAATTTCCCTGAAGTAAACTTCCCGGCCAAATCACGTTTGAGTTCGGGTCGAAAGTTGCATAGGTTCCCGCAGCATCCACGCGATCGATGGTTTTAGATGAACAGATCCAGGTTTCACCATTAATGATCTCTTCTGATTGTGTTGAGTCGATCACTTCGTTTTTTTCCTGCACCGGTTCAAAAACACCACCGTTTGCAATAACACTATCGAAAGTTACGGGTTTATCTCCCTCGTTTTCATCTTTTGAACAAGAGGTAAATAGTAAAACTGTGAATGTAAATAGCAGAATGAAATAGTTACGCGTTTTCATAAAATTTGTATTAAGTTAGTTGTGATTTATCTTGCTGATGCATTATCCTGAATGCACCGGCAAAATTATCCTGCCCATATGCACCTTCCAAATTTTCGGGGTGGACAACGGGTGGACGTTCCGAAAAATTTCTCTTGTTGATTTGTAATCCTTTAAGAATGAGAGGAAAAGACAGCCGGATTGAGCTGTTCATCCATATCCATCATAAAAGCATGTAAGTCTGCATCGGCCTGGAGATCAAGCTTTCTGCGCAGCCGGTACCTCGCTTTTTTAACACTTTCAGGGGATATATTCATGATGGCGGCAATTTCTTTCGAGTTAAGATTTAATTTTAACATGGCTGAAAGTCGAAGGTCGTTACTGGTCAGGACAGGGTAGGTGTTTTTCAGATTTTTAAGAAATCCCTGGTGAACCCTTTCAAAGTGGCGGTTAAAATTATTCCATTCTTTATCGGTTTGGGCACTGCCGTTTATCATGTATTTAAGTTGCCTGTAGCCTTCGTTTCCGGATCCATTCGATTTTTTTTCGAGTTGTGTGATCTGGTCTTTCAGGGTTTTTAGCAATTCATTTTTCTGCACGATTTGCAGGGCATGCGAAGTCAGTTCATTTTTTTTGATCTCCAGTTCCTTTTCGTAATTATCACGCTGCAACTCAGTGTTTTTAAGTTTTTCAACTTCAAGCAATTTCTCTTGTTCACGGATACGCCGGTTCTTTTTCATCCTGTTCACCAACATAAATACGATGAAAAAACCGATGAGAAACAGGGCGATCAACCCCCCGATAAGCATGCTCTGCCGTACATTTTGCAGCTCAAGGTCTTTCGATAAAATCTCGATGTTACTTTTCTGGATGGCAATTTCTTTTTCCTGTTTTTCTTTGTTGTACCGGGCTTCCATCTCTTCCATCTGCCGGCTCTTGTTTTCGTTGTAGATGCTGTCTTTTAATGCATCCGATAATTTATAGTATGCCAGTGATTTCTCAAAATTTCCCATCTTAGCCCAACCATCCGAAAGGCTACGGTAGGTATTCTGAAGGCTGCTTTTCGAGGCAGTCTCCTTCCCTACTATCAGGGCAGTATCGTAATACGACATGGCGGATTTAAATTGCATTCGCTCAATTTTCAGCTCGCCCATTTTTCTTGCGACCAGGGCTATTTTTTGTTTGTCGTTGGTTTGGTTAGCCAAAAGCAATGCATCAGTTAAATATTTTTCGGCTTTTTTGTACTCCCTGCGCTTTATAGCGAGGTCTCCCAGGTTATTGCCGGCAAGTATCTCCATCTGCTTGTTGTCATATTTTCGGCTGAGTTCAAGTGCTCTTGACAGATATTGATAAGCTGAGTCGTAGCTGTTTTCTTCCAAAAAAATATACCCGGTATTGTTAAGGGCCTGGGAAAGAAAGATATAATCTTTTTCTTTCTCATAAATCCGGATCGCCTGACGAAGGTTTTCAAGTGCTTTTTCATTTTTATCCTGAGCCATGTAATTGCTGGCAAGATATACCAGCCCGTCGGCGTAACGCACCCCTGTACTTATCTTTTCAATTTCTGTTTGAGCAAGTAAAAGATACTTTTGAGCCTCCTTGTAGTTACCGAGGAAATGATGAATATTCCCGAGTAATTGCAATGAAACAGCTATTCCGGGAATGTCGTTGGCTTCGCTGCTTTTTTTAAGTGCTTCCTCGGTTTTCAGGATCGCCTTCACATATTCGCCCTGATTATAATAGATGCCACCGATATTCCCGATGATCGTCCCTTCCATTCTAACATCTTTCAGTTCCGAATAAAGCGCAAGCGATTTGTCGTAATAATATAAAGCGCTGTCATTGATCCCTGTGATCGAATATCCCGAGCCGATACGTTGTAAGGCATCGGCAATCCCTTTTGTATGATTGGCTTTTCGTGACAGTTCCAGTGAACGGAAGGCATAACTTTTAGCCGAATCCGGTTGTGAATAGGCGGTTTCTTCCCAAAGATAAATCAGCGCCCTGGCTTTCAATGTATCATTTTCAGATTCTCTGAGGGCTACTTTTAAACTGTCCACCGCGTCGTTTGCTAAACAATCCGTAGCCATTATCACAGGTATGAAAATGACCATCCAAAACCATTTATAGCGTAATGTAAGATATACAGTGGATTTCATGATTCATCAATTTGTTATCTTAGAACAAACTGCACTTTAAAATGTTCTGAAATAAAATCGGGACATGTCCACCTGTTGTCCGCCCCGATATATCTTCCGTTTTGATCATACCATATTATTTTTGCTGCAATAACTTAAACTACTACTATGAAAACAATCTTACCTCTTTTAATCTTCATTTGTATGGGGATAACCATCTATGCGCAAAACAATTTTTATGTTGCAACAAATGGTGACGATAGCAACCCGGGTTCATTAAACCAACCATGGGAAACGATCCAATATGCGATGGATGTGGCATCTCCGGGTAGCACGGTATTTATCATGGCCGGCACCTACAGCGAAAAGGTTTATGTGAACGTGAGCGGTTCTTCCGGGAATTTTATCACTTTCAGGAATTTTGAAAACGATGAGGTGATCATCGATGGCACTGGCTGGAATGATCCGGCTATCTGTGAAATTTACGATCAGCAATACATCCGGTTACAGGGTCTTCATTTTAAGAACAATATTCAAAACGATGCCATGGGCATATTCATCGAAGGGATGTGCAGCAATATCGAGATCATCGGCTGTACCATTTCGGAGATCCATTTTTCAGCCGATCCCAATGCTCCTATTAATGAAAATACCAACGCGCAACCGTTGATCGTTTACGGATCGCTGGCCGATTTCGCCATTACCAATCTGCTGATACAGGATTGTGAAATTTACAATTCACGGACCGGTTACAGCGAAGCTCTTGCAGTGAATGGCAACATCGATGGTTTCGAAATCTCGGGTAACGAAGTTCACGATATCACCAACATAGGAATCGATGCCATCGGCCATGAAGGCACCTGCCCTGATCCGGCATTCGATCAGGCCCGAAACGGCTACATCGACTGGAACACGGTTTACAATTGCCTTTCACCCTATGCATCTTCTGCAGGTATTTATATTGATGGCGCAAGCAATATTTACATCGAAAATAATATGGTTTTCGACAATCAATGGGGTATCGAAGTGGGCTGCGAGAACCCGGGAAAAACAGCCTCAGCAATTGTAGTGCGAAATAATTTCGTTTACGGAAATTCCTCTGGCGGAATTCAGTTGGGTGGCTATGATTACCCCTCCGGTAGCGGTTATGTTACTGATTGTATGATCGTAAACAACAGTTTATTCAACAATGCTACCCTCAACAATTATGATGGTGAACTCACCCTCACCTATTCAGAAAACTGCACAATCGTTAACAATATTTTCTATAGCAATAATCCCGAAGGGCAACTCATTTCACTTGAAGATGTTGTGGCTGTTCCTCCCGGACTATCGTTTGATTATAATCTTTGGTACCATCCTGACGGTGCTGAAAACACATACATTTACTGGAACGGAACCGATTACGATTCTTTCGATGCTTTTATCTCCGGAACCGGGTTTGAATCAAGTGCGAATTTTATCGATCCGCTTTTTAAATCGACCAATACCAGTGATCCTAACCTCCACTTAACTGAAGATTCTCCTGCCATTGGCGCTGCCAATACCAACTGGCTGACCGAAGCAGGAAATTTTGATATCGACGACGAAGCACGTGTTAACGAATCGCTCGATTCGGGTGCTGACGAATTTCACGTTTCCTCGGGTATTTTTGAAAAAAATCAACCAACCGTTTTATCAGTTTTTCCCAATCCGGCCCGGGAAACAGTTTTTTTCAAACTGCCTCAGGAAGTTGCTCCTGATGGTATTCTTGAGATATTTACATCCGAAGGTAAAATGGTTGACCGGCAAACCATACAAAATATGACGCGTTTGTCAGTAAAAACTTTCAAACCTGGTCTGTACCTGGCTGTTTTTCGGACTTCTGAACAGACATTGGTAAGCAAATTAAGAGTGGAATAAAAAGATGTCTGCCTGTGACGGTTGGATAAATGCACTCTTATTTGGTTTGATTGATCTACCAGCGGATCTAACGCCAGGGATCCCCGGCTGAAATGGCCGGGTTGGATGTAGCACCAAAAAGTTAGAGCCACTCGAAAGAGTGGCTCTTGGTTGCCCGACCAGGGGTCGAACCTGGACTCTTCTGATTCAGAGTCAGACGTGTTGCCAGTTACACCATCGG
>JAGQVF010000139.1:0-7952 GCA_020438135.1 Bacteroidales bacterium
ATTCGGGTGGAATAACACATATGAATTTAACGTTTTAGGATTCTTAATACTTTTCTGAAATGATGAAGAAACGTGTCGGAAATTTGCTCCTCATAGCAGGCACCGGAAAAAATTCGGGCAAGACTACTTTGGCTTGCGGGCTGATTTCTCATTTTTCGAATCAACTTCAAATCTTTGCACTAAAGATCAGCACACACAAGCACACTCCTGCGGATAAAGAATTACTGCTTGTCGCAAATAACAACTATTCCATTTATGAAGAGAAATCCGCCTTAAAGGAAAAGGACAGCAACAGAATGCTTAATGCAGGAGCCTTCAGGAGCTTTTATTTAGAATGCAAAAACGAAAATTTGCCTGATGCCTTCGACCATTTCCTTACCCTGATACCCCTCGCAAAACCGATCATTGTGGAATCACCAGCATTGTATCATTTTATTGAACCGGGGGTTTTTATGATCGCAGACCATCCCGGCGTGGCGTTAAAGAAGCAGGAAATCATTGACTTAACTGAAACTAATCTGGTAATAGATATCAACAAAGACACCCTGCCTGATCTTTACGATTCATTACGATTTAAGAACAATGAATGGTTGTTTGTCTGAAATCATTCCATTAAGAAAGTTTATTTTTGCCGCTATGAAAAGCAACTTAATATACGCATATATTTTTTCGATTTCACTGCTATTGATATCGTTAAGCGTTTCTGCCCAAAATTCCAAAGCCTATTTTGGTTTTCGTTCCGGCGCTTCTTTCCCAATGGGTGATTATGCCTCTACTTCGCTCGACGGAGGTAGTTTTGCAACCACCGGATATTTTGTGTCAGCCGAAGGTGCATGGTTTTTCAAACCCCATTTTGGCATTGGAATTTCAGGAGGTATCAATCAGCATCCTGTGGATGTTTGGTTGCTGGGATATGAACGGGTGAAAGCCGATCCTTCCCTCGAAGACACCTATATCCGCTCTGAACCTTATCTGCTTCTCAATGCAATGTTGGGATTGTATTACAAACATAAGATTATAGAACGTTTATCGGCAACCGGTAGAATACAGGGAGGCATGCTTTACGGACAGACTCCCTGGCAGCTTCACAAACAGGAGTTTTTTATGGTGGGACTTGTTTACGGTGAGATCACTTCTGCCGGTGATTATGGATTTGCCGGAAAAGCCGGTATTGATTTGCGTTATGATATTTCGTCCTGTTTCGGACTGGTAATCAATGCGGATATTTTCTACAGTAAATTATCGTTTGCATTCGGTTCGGCAGGTGGCATCAGGATCGATGAACGAAAGATTATGTTTATCGACACAGGTTTCGGACTGCAGTTCAATTTGTAAAACCTATTTCAGCAGAAGCCAGATTACAACTATCATCACGATTGCTAATGCCGCAGCCAGGTAAAAAACAAGCGAAAGAGTCCACGAAGCCATAACAAGACCTACCAACACCGGTCCGATGGTTTGCCCTATCCGGAGTACCATCCCGTTCACCGACATAAACGCCGCCCTGTATTTGATGGTGGAAAGATCAGCCAGGAAAGTCATCGAAGCCGGCAGGTTCAGTCCCTGCGCTATACCAAAGATAAAGGCCGGAATTGTAATAAAAATCATGGAGGGCATTTGAGGGATCAATACCAGGGAGATGATATATAGCGTAAATGCAGCCATAATGATTACTGCTTTGCTGAATTTAGCAGAGATCTTCCCACTAAAAGAAGAAGTTAAAGCCGTTGCTACCGACATGGCCGACATGATCACTCCTATCTGCCAGGGTTTGGCATTAAAACTCTCTTTCAGGTAAAGCGGAAAAACCGTCAGGTAGGCTCCGTATAAAATGATAAACGTGCTGATGCTTACCACGAAAAGTCCGACAACTTTCCGGTTCAACATGCTTTTTAAGGCATTTTTCAAGTAGCTGAAAAATTTCTCATGTTTTTCGGGTTCAGGGTTATCGAGTGATTTTATCACCCATAATCCAACAGGAATGGCCAGTATGGGAAAGAAAAACGGGTAGTTCCAGCCAAACGAAGCCAAAGCCCCTCCAAGGGCGGGATAAAGGGCAGTTCCGATACTTAGCACACTGCCGTTGTATCCCATGGCTGCAGCACGTTTTTTGCCTTCATAAATATCGCCGATAAGCGTTACATTGATCGAGCCCAGGGCTGCCGATCCCATTCCCTGGAAGAACCTAAGGACTACAAGGGCATGATAGTTATGCGTAAATCCGCAGGCTACACCGGCAATTCCGAATAAAAAAAGCGAAGGAACCAACACTTGCTTTCGCCCGAAACGGTCGGCCAAAACACCCATGACAGGCGTTAAAAAAATACCGGGAAGCGTAAATGCAGTGATCAGCCAGGCAATGTGCTCCTTTTCTATTTCAAAATGTTCGATGATAGAAGGGAAGGCAGGTGTAATACTTGCAACGCCCATCACCGCTACCAGTGTGATGCTGAATATGACCTTTAAGTTTGTTTCAAGATATAAAGGTTTATTTATTGAACCCGCCATACTGTCTGGTTTTAAAAAATCGTGCAAACGTAATTATTAATTCTTGTTAAAGCCTGCACTAAAAAATAAAAGGTTCAAATCCGTTGGGAAGTGAACCTTTCAAAAATAATCGAATAAATCAGCCTTATTGAAATTAACTCTTTATAAATTTTGTGGTGTATTTTTTATTGTTTTCATCCGTAAGTACCAGAAAATAGTAACCTTTCTCCAATTCCGACACATCAATTCTGGAAAGGTCCTCGGAATTTTTAATCTGTTTTCCGAATAAATTATAAACCTCTGCAAACCGATATTGTTCAAGATATTCGGGTTTAATCGAGATATAATCCGAAGCAGGATTAGGATAAAACAGCGGTTCGTCTGAAATATCCGAGAATGTATTAATTCCAGAGGTACCTGAGGCAAAATCCGATGCTCCGGCCTGCAGAATTTCCTTATCCGCACCATTTTGAACCATGCCGGCTATGAAAATTTCATCCTGATTCCAGTCGGGATGAGTCGTGTAAACAATGGATTTTGTAATGGAATCACCCACATTAACAAGATTCAGGTTTTCATCGGCAATTACCTTCCTGAAAACATCGTGATGCATATCCTCTCCATTGGGTGCATTATATTCGATCAGCTTTTCGGCAAGAACAGCAAACAACCTCAGATTTGATTGGGATGCTCCGCTTAGTTTTTTAACCGTTATCCTGGCTTTAACCGTATCGTTACTTCCGAAAAAATGTTTGAAACTAATTTCGTAATCCGACATCATACCGAGCTTGTTGTCGATTTGCCCGGCTGTCAGTAACTGGCTTGCAGGTGGAATAACTTCTCCCTGTACAACCACCCTGGGTGTTCCACCATATATTCCGTAATAATTGGTACGTGCATCGTTTTCTGATGGGTTATGCTGGCTAAAAATACAACTCGAATATGGGGAGCTGGGATGATACGCCAGGTGGATCACCTGGGGGTAATCCTCCAACAAATTAAAAAATGCCGGATTTTTCGATGCACAAATGCCACATCTTGAATTAGTAAAGTGTTCTACAATCACAGTCCTGGCAGTTTGACTGTAAGTCAGCATTGCAATCAGAAATGCTGGTACGAGGATAAATATCTTTTTCATAGTTTTCAATTTATAATTTAGTCGATCATCAATATAAAATACTTACACCAGGGTAACCAAAAAGTTCATGAACCCTCTCATGATTTAAGATTTATTAAGACAATTGCTAAAATGTGTAATTTTAACAGGCTAAATGAACTCCTATGAAAGTAATAAATACCCGTTTTTTAATCCTGTTAATTTTAGTTCTAATATCATTTACTACGTGGGCCGACAATTGGCCTGTAGGCTCAGGGGGACAACCATCCCGGCACAGTCTCTCCACCGAATCAGGTCCTGAAGCCGCCAACCTTGTATGGCAAAACGGTGTTAGTTCCGTCATCGCCCAACAGGCTGTGATTGATGGTAACATCGTAGCCATGAGCCGGATCACCAACATAAACAATGTTTTGCATGGCAGCTCCATTGTCGCACAAAATCTCGAAACGGGCGATACTTTGTGGACGAAAGATCTTCCTGTTGATTTTCCCTCGACCGACTGGCGCAACCGTGTGTCGGCCATCAATAACGGTGTGGTATATGCCACCCGTAGCGGAAACACCAATTATTCCTATATGTTTGCATTGGATGCCACCGATGGAACCATCTTGTGGCAATCAGATGGGCTGGTGAATGAGAGCAGTACCGAGAGTTGTGCTTTTGCCTCAAACGGTGATTTGATTGTCGGAAATTTCGATAATATTATTCGGATAAACCATACCGATGGTACTACAGTTTGGCAAACCGACAGGAGTTGTCCCACCAGCAATGGACAGGAAGTTTCGGTATTTGGAAACAAAGGATATTTTTGGGAACCAAGTCCTTCAGGACCTGTAGTAAGCGTGATAGACCTGGAAACCGGAAACAAGCTTTATTCGAGTGAGGCTTTGAGTGCAGGATTGATCCAGCAATTAGGCCTGATGATCGGGTCTGACGGAATCATCTTTGCGCCCCGATCGATGAATAATCCGACCACCGATTTTCTGTTTGCACTGGAAGATAATGGTGGCGGCTTCACTGTTTTATGGAGCACTCCCATCGGTTACATCCCATTCTCAACAGGAGGAATTGGCCCCGACGGTTCCATTTACACCTATTCACCCAATGGTGAAGTGATGCGGCTTGATCCCTCGGATGGTTCCGTGTTAAATACCTCCGAAAACATCTTCACAAGCACCGGGGCTTCACCCCGAATGGCCATAGATGCAAATGGCTATGTATTCGTGACCAATGGTGAATTCTCAACCGGGAAACTATTTTCATTTAATCCGGATCTGACTACACGCTGGACAGAAAACATCACCAATGTTAACATTGGTGGACCTGCCATCGGTCAAAACGGGACCATGGTGGTGTGTGGTGTTGGGACCAATGTGAGGGCTTACGAAGGCTCATATTCTTTGCTGGCCGGATTTTCAGTTGATAATACGGAGGTTTGTGCAGAAAACATGGTTCAGTTTAACGATCAATCCAATGGTAACATTACAAGTTGGGAGTGGACTTTCGATGGCGGAGAACCGGCCACCTCTGCCCTGCCCGATCCGGTTGTTTATTATGCTGGCCCCGGAACGTATGATGTTTCGTTGATCGTTTCGGATGGCACAAATACCGATTCATTAACAACGGAAGATTACATCAGCGTGCTGGAGTTACCAGAGGTTGGGTTCGACCCCATCACGGATGATATTTGCGAAGGCGATCCACCCTATGAATTATTCGAGGGAACCCCTGAAGGAGGTATTTATTCAGGTCCTGGCGTTGATAACGGTTTTTTCTATCCTGACCTGGCTGGCGTAGGTATTCACAACCTTTCGTACTATTATGTAAATCCGGAAGGTTGTGGTGATACTGCCTTTCAGGAGATCCAGGTGATGATATGTGATGGCATTGCTGACAATGCTAAATTTTCAAAATTCAGGATATTTCCGAATCCGGCTACGGATGTAGTGACGATTCACGGAAGTGCCTCTCTGTCGGGAAAATTGGAAATAGAGATTTTTGCTGCAACAATGGCAAAAGTCTGTTCAACAAAGATTTCAGTTGAAAAAAACATTGAATTTAATCTGGCAATTCCTCTTAACAAAATAAGTCCCGGCATCTGTTTCATAAAGTTGCAAATGAACGGCGAAACTTTTGCCGTAAAGAAGCTGGTCGTCGCATCTCAAAAACATTGACCATACTAAAGCCAGCCGCATCAATAATACGATTGTAACCCTTTTTCAATGTTTTCAAACCGAAGCAGGTTGATCCATTTCGATTCTTCCGGTTGGTGAAAAATTTGATCTCCATTCAGGTAGTTAAAAAATTGGGTTGCCTCGGTTTGGTTAAGGATTATTTCAGGCTGGGCCAACGTGCGCTCAATACCAATATCTCTGGTTTCGTTCAGAGCAACCGACTTAAATTCACTGATGGCAGATGGTTGCGGTGCAAGCTGGGCCACGAAATACGTAATTTTTATTTGGCCCGGAATTTTACAAATCTGTGAAAAATTTTCAGGAATAAATAAAAAATCTCCTGTTTCCTCATCGAAGAATAAAATTTTTTCAATCCCGGATGAAACTTCAGGCAGGAAACTCAACCGCCGTATAAAACCACTTTCGGTGATCGATTCGCCGGGTTTCAGCATTTTCAGGGCATGACGGCGACGGGCCGCCGATTTCTGGTAACGGTTCTTGTATACAAAGGAGCAGTAATTGACAGGTAGGCCTAAGTTCCCTTCGATTGAAAATTCCAGCAATCTTAAGGCAGTTAGCTCCGATTCGAGCACCGTTACTTTTTCACCGTGAATAAAGGTATAATCGTGATCGATCAGTTTGTTAAAATTATAAGGCGTAAGTC
Organism: Bacteroidales bacterium; assembly: GCA_020438135.1. GTDB lineage: Bacteria > Bacteroidota > Bacteroidia > Bacteroidales > JAADJA01 > JAADJA01. Next base: position 6,443 of record JAGQVF010000139.1, read on the forward strand.
GCAACTGATGCAGATTCAGGTATTTCACACCCATGGCCTTTAATTCCCGCATCTTTTGCTTCATCAGCTCAAATTCTTCGGGCACAGCCGGGATTTCAACCGTAACATTGGGAATGATACCGATGGCTTGCTGCACTTTATCGGTGTTGTAATCGGTGGCGCCGATATCAAACCTGACTTCATTTACACCGGCATCGGCCAGCTTTTTCGCTTTTTCCCGATCGAACAGTTTTCCGTTTGTGTAAAGCCAGATATACAGTTCGTCACCGATCTCCTTTCTTGCCCTTCGTATGAAACTCAACGATTTTTCAAAAGTGAGCAGCGGTTCTCCCCCACTGATGCTCATTCCTCTGAATTTGAAAATTTTCAGGTAATCGATATAATCATCCGGTTCGGGAAACAGCAGGGTGTTGGTTTCCGGTTCATGCACGTCGTGCTGCGGTGCCGGACAATAAAAACAGCGGCTGTTGCAAACCCCGTTGATAAACAGGCACGACCAGGTTCCTTCGCCGCAAATCCGGCAGCCGGGCGAAATGTCGGTGATATCGGGTTTGGAGCCTTTGTATCCGGGTTGTATTCGTGTTGAAAGTCTGTTGAGGATTTCGCGTCGTTCTGTTTCAGCAACTTCCGATTCGGCAGGTGTAACAAACCGGAGGTAGTTATATTTAACCTGGTATTCCTCCTGGTTTTTGAGTTTGTGCCGCTCCCGCAGCAGTGTAGTTGTTTTCATTCACGTTCATAAAAAGCCGCGCAAAGATAATGTTTTGGAAATATGAACAATGAAAAAGAATTACTGCACAGAACACTGAATAACAGAAGCATTATCCGCAGATTTGATAACATAGATATGCAGTGAATCGGTTGTTGCAAAGCCAGCGGCCTGCGAATATTCGGGAAAAGAGAATGCTGCATTTTCACACTCATAAACCATTTGAAACACATCGCCTTGCCGAGATTCCATTTTTTCGATCCAAACCGAATCCGGCCTGGTAACTGTTTTCACAGCAGATTTAGATTCAGGTGCTTCATAGGGAGCAAATCCAAGCATAACCAGCATCAGACCAATCACGTATTTTGCGGCGGAAGTAAAGCTTAACACTATCATAACAGTTTAAATTAGTTCGAAACAAAAGTAAACATGCTGATTTTTCATCCTGGTTAAAAGGCAGTTAAGAAAGGTTAATGAAAAGTTAAAGTTGGCACCGCCCGGATTTTGCCGGAAATCTCTTTTCACTACTTTTGTTTGAAAATATAGGACAATGAAAAAAATTTTGATACTGATTCTGTTTTTTGCCCTGCTCGTACAGGCCAATTCTCAAAAAGTCAGCACCATCGACTATAAAACATGGTTTGATAACAAAACCATGCGGGTTGATTATTTCCATTCGGGAACTGCCGATGAAGAGCATTTTGCTATCGACCGGATCGTAAACGATGGTTCATGGGCCGGTTCTAAAAGTCAGTTACTCGATCCGCTTCAGTTCGGACTTTACTTTTTTGAGGTTTCGGA
>JAGQVF010000139.1:8020-8666 GCA_020438135.1 Bacteroidales bacterium
AAGAAAACTGGGGCACCTTTCATGAATCGGTCCGGTTTCCGTGGCCGCTCAAACCCGTAAAGCTCACCCTGAAAAAACGAAATGATCAAAACAATTTTGAAACCATCTGGGAAACAGAGATCGATCCGGCATCGCGTATGGTTAATCCGGCTGAATATGAATCCGGCCTTAAAACCTATACTGTTCTCAGCAATGGCAATCCCAATCAGAAGGTAGATATCGTGATACTTGGAGATGGTTATTTAGACGACGAGATCAACAAGTTCCACGCCGATGCCAATCACATGGCTGATGCCTTGTTTGAAGTGGAGCCATTCAAATCACATAAATCCGATTTTAATATCCGATGTGTTGACACCCCCTCCCCTGTTTCCGGTGTAAACAGGCCGCATCCGGGAATTTTTAAGCGGACTCCCCTATCGGTGAGCTACAGTGCCTTCGATTCTGAACGCTATGCACTTGCCTACGACAACCGCACCATCCGTGATGTGGCTTCAGCAGTTCCATACGAGTTTATGTTCATACTGATCAACGAAGAAACTTACGGTGGTGGCGGAATTTACAACCTATATTCAACTGTGGCTGTGGATAATACTTTTTCGGAATACATCTTTGTGCATGAGTTCGGGCATCATTTTGCCGCCCT
>JAGQVF010000139.1:8715-9195 GCA_020438135.1 Bacteroidales bacterium
GTTGAGCCCTGGGAAGCAAATATCACTGCCTTACTGGATAAGGACAATCTGAAATGGAAAGACATGGTGGATCCTTCCACACCTTTACCTACACCCTGGGAAAAGGAAAAGTATGACACGTTTAGCTATGAGATCCAGAAAGAGCGGAAAGCGCTCCGTGCTGCGAAAGTCCCGGAATCTGAAGTAGAAGCTTTGTTCGAAACAGAGAAAAGGGAATCCTCTGCAATCCTTGATAATATGGAATACACCGGACAAGTCGGTGCCTTTGAGGGCGCCGGTTACCTTCAATACGGGTATTACAGGCCTTATGCAGATTGCATCATGTTTACCCGAAACAAGCAGCAATTTTGCCCGGTTTGTCAGCGGGCGATTGAACGTGTGATTGAGGTGTATACGGAGTAACTTAATCCAAATGAATTTTGTAAATAAAGAATGTTAATTTAAACGACGAACCTCCCCCCTTGAGGGGGGTAGGGGGGT
>JAGQVF010000140.1 GCA_020438135.1 Bacteroidales bacterium
ACCGATAACCGCTACGAAATGCCCTGGGGTTTTCAAAACACCGGTCTTGCTGTGATGGGAGGATTTAAAGTCACATTTAATTAAGGTTTTTTGCGGTATTCAGGGTTTACATATGGGCTATTTTTTCTGCTTTGCGCGGAAATAGTTTTGATTGGATGCGATGGCAATACAAGTGAACAAAAGCAAAGTGCTGCCATTCAGGTAACCGATTTCAGAGGTAAGAAGCTGGCTTTGGACAAACCTGCCGAAAAGGTGGTATGTCTGATCGAAAGTGCTTTATCTGGAATTTATATGTTGGGGAAACAGGACAAAGTAATTGGTATTCCCGGCGATGTGTACAGAGGAGAAACCTGGCAGCGCTATTCCGAACTTGATGTAAGGATCAGAGAAAAATCGCTGCCTACGCCCGGCAACTGGGATTTTGTCAGTCTTGAACAGGTGGTGAGTCTTGAACCTGACCTGGTGATCATCTGGTCGTCGCAAGCCCAGGCAATCGAAAATATCGAACGGTTTGATATCCCGGTGTATGCTGTGATGATGCACAGCCTGGAGGATGTTTTTAAAGAAATAGAAGATCTCGGTAAATTGTTGGACGCCGAAAATCGAGCCGGAGAGATATTGGGTTTTACTAAAGATCAATTAAAAACAATCGCACATGATCAAACTGCTGAATCCTTCAAAACGGCCTATTTCATGTGGGCACAGGGGATCAACGAAACTTCGGGACAAAACAGCACGGTGCAGGGTTTGCTTAGGTATGCGGGTGTAAAAAATGTCTGCGATCTTCATGATGAACACGCCACCATCAATATTGAGAAATTACATGACTGGGATCCTGATATGATCGTGATGTGGTATAACGAAAAACTCGATCCGGCGGACGTGATAGAAAATCCGCTATTGCAGGGTTTGAAGGCCGTCCGCGAAAAGCAGGTGTATGAATTGCCTTCGGCCTTTGATTGTGATTTTTGGACGCTGAAATTTTTGTATCCGGTTCAACTGATCCATTTTTGGGCATATGCCAATCAGGATACCACTGCGAAACCCGATCCGGAAAAACTGCTCCGCGTTCTGTATAACCAATCCCAGTCCGATGAATAGGAAGTTTGCCATCTTCATGATCTATTTGTTGCCTATACCGGTTTTACTGGTTTCGCTTCTGATCGGATCCTCTGAAAACATCGGCATTTCTGACATTTTCTACCTGTTTTTCGAACCCAGGGATTCATCTGAGTTAGCGCGTTCAATCATCATGGATATCAGGCTTCCGCGGATATTGCTTGTTTTCATTACCGGTGGTATGTTGGCCGTGTCGGGGTCTGTATTGCAGGCGATTTTTCGCAATCCCCTGGTCGATCCTTATGTGCTCGGACTTTCATCAGGCGCCGCCTTTGGGGCCGCCCTGGGCATTGCAACTGTCGTGATCCCGGTTCAACTATCTGCTTTTGTTTTTGGGATAGTTGCCGTTGGACTGAGTTGGTTCATGGCCCGAAAAAACAAGGAAGTGTCAATCGTTTCGCTCATCCTGGCCGGCATCATCACCAACGGGATTTTTACCTCTTTGCTTACCATCGTGCAGATCATGAGCGATCCGTTCAAATTGCAGGGCATCGTTCACTGGATCATGGGAAATTTTCACAACGCAAGCTGGGATCAGTTTTCATTGATCATCATTCCGGTTGTGATCGGATTTGTGATTCTTTACTTTTTTCGATGGAAGCTCAATGTGCTGGCCCTCGGCGATGAAGAAGCTGCCTCATCGGGGTTAAACCCAACCCGAATGAAAATCTGGATTTTGCTGGCTGCAACCCTGGCCGGTTCAGCAGTGGTGGCGGTCTCAGGAATCATCGGTTTATACGGATTGATCATTCCCCATATCGTCAGGATGATCTTTGGCGTCGACAACCGCCGAACACTGGTTTTTAACCTGCTGCTGGGTGGCTCATTCCTCGTGATCATCGATAATTTTTCAAGGACCATGGCCGGGTTTGAGATCCCCATCGGTGTTTTCACCATGCTGATCGGCGCACCTTTTTTCATTTGGTTACTCAAAAAATCGAACATCGGATGGCAACAATAAAACCGATCATAGAAACCAATGGACTCTCGTTTGCTTATCATAGTAAAACGGTTTTGAAAGATTGTACCATCCAAATTCCTGAAAATCAATTTACAGTGGTTTTGGGAAGGAACGGTTCCGGGAAATCAACACTTTTACGATTGATGGCAGGATTGCTACCACTACAAAAGGGCTCAGTCAGGATCGACGGTATCGATCTGAAAAAATTGAACTCAAAGCAAAGGGCCGGGTTGATCGGATTTTTACCGCAGAAACACAAAGCCATCTTTCCGTTTAAAGTGGATGAAGTTGTGCTTACCGGGAGGGCTGCACAAGTGCGCATGATCCCCTCTGAAAAAGACCGGTCAATACGGGATGAAGCCATCGAAATGCTGGGGATCGGTCATTTGAAACACCGTATTTATTCCGAATTGTCAGGTGGCGAACAACAACTTGTGATGATCGCCCGTGCACTTGCCCAGCAACCAAAGATACTTTTACTGGACGAACCGGTTAGTCATCTCGATTATAACCAACAAATCAGGTTGCTTCGTTTGCTTAAGAAGCTTGTAACTAATGGAAAATCCATTGTTACTGTATTACATGACCCCAATTTGGCGTTGGCTGTAGCTGAATATTTTGTTTTGATACATGAAGAGAAAGTTAGTCATATATATGCTGATGAAGCAAATTACTACAAATGGATTCAATCTGTTTTTTCTTGTGATATTCAGAAAGTTGAAAGAGAAGGTGTTTCGTTTTATATTCCCAGGATTTAAAATTTAAAAATCAAAAAGACTTCTGATTAGTAGTTGCCTTATTGAAGTGCTTAAAATTTTTAAGCGTTTGACAACCAAAATGCCCTATCTTTGAGTCTTACAATTCAGGTATACCTATGCTGGTAATGGTAGACAGCAAATGGTACCGGGTAAAAAACAAATGGGGTTAAGTATCAATAGGGGAATTATATTGGGCTTCTCAATTTTTATGGCTATGGCTGCCATGGCGCAAAAATCGAGAAAACCACTTAATCAGGCACAAACAGGTATTTTAAATCTTTGGAAGATTGAAATACTTGGAGGTGCGACTTCTTATTTTGGCGACCTGAGTCTTTATGATTTAAATCCAATCGGTAAACTTGCCAACGAGAGTCAACTTGCTGTAGGGTTGCGAATTTCAAAATCGCTCTTCAATGATAAACTTGAGTTGGGTGGCCAGCTTTTAAATGGGGGTTTTAAGGGTGATTACAGTCCGTCCTACAGTTTCAGTACTTCTATTTTTGAGTATAATTTGCAATTCAGGGTAAATCTTTCCAAAGTCGTTTTTCCCGGCCGAAAAACCAATTACGGTTTAAGCTTTTTTGCTGGAGCCGGACAATTTGTTTTCAGTAGCAGGGGGGGACCTCAATCTATTTCAATTGAAAATGGAAACGTGTACAGATCAAGGGTACCGGAATTCGTCTATTTTTTTGGAGGTTTATTGAACAGGCAAATTACCGACATTATTTCACTCAATCTGGAATTGTCGATTCGTCAGGCACAAAATGATTATCTAGATTTAAGAAGATACGGGAGCAATTACGACTATTATTCTTTCTTTGGAGTTGGACTCAGTATATATATCGAAGATATTTCTACTATGTTTTCCAATAGTAAATCATGTGAAGCCTACGATTCACTTCACAGAGAACCTTTTAAGTAAACTGTAATGAATAAAGAAAGACTCATCATTCCGGATTTACTCAAAGGTTTTGCAGTTATATTCATGATCCAGGTTCATATCCTTGAGCTATTTTCTACTCAGGATATTTATGAAAGTATCTTTGGGAAAATTTCACTTTTTCTTGGAAGTGTTCCTGCTGCACCGGTTTTTATGCTTGTGATGGGATATCTCATCGCACTGCGGAAAAAGGAAAAAAATCAATTGATCTTCAGGGGTATCAGGCTTTTTATTGCAGGTATCTTGTTAAACATCTTACTCAATCTCAACCTTGCTTTCCATGTTTTTTACAGGGGCTGGGATGCATTCATCAACATTTATCACTATTTGTTTGGTGTTGACATATTACATCTGGCTGGCCTTAGTTTAATTCTAATGGGATTGCTTCAATCCGTATTGGGAGAACGACCTTTACCCTGGATCATATTGGCTCTTTTGATTCCGGCGATCGGATTCATGATAGAACCTCTCGAATCACAAAGCGATATCCTCAACTATGTTTTTGCTTTTATTCATGGTAAACAGGAGTGGTCATATTTCCCATTGGTCCCCTGGTTTGCATATCCAATGGCAGGATTTGCATTTAGGTTAATTGAAAAAAGACATGGTGAAAAATGGCAGGAAATTAATATAAAGTTTTTTCTGGGGGCCGGACTGTTTATTTCACTTCTGATCATCACCCCGTGGGCCTTGCAGATTGCTGTCAATCTTTCGGAGTATTATCATCATGGAATAAGGTTTTATCTTTGGGCTGTTGGGTTATCCGCACTGTGGGCCATTATTGTCAGCTTGATCCCAAAATTAAAAATCAACAAAAAGCTTCAGGGATTTATCGCCTGGCTGGGAGTAAATGTAACTCTGGTCTATGTTATTCAGTGGATTATCATCGGTAACATTGCAACAGTTATATTTAAGACTCAGAATGTATTACAATCTCTTCTTTGGTTCACCGCAATTATCATTACCACTTCGTTACTTACCTGGCTGATACGAAAAAAACTTGTTTTTCGGATTTAAGCAGTATTCAGATAGAACGGAGATTGTATGATTTTATGAAAGGCTAACGGATTTCGATTACAATAAACCCTTTCTCCTGAGCATTGCCGAAGCATCCGGTTCTTTACCCCGGAACTGAATATACAATTTCATAGGGTCTTCCGTACCGCCTTTTTCAAGGATGTTTTCACGAAACGCAGTTGCCGTTTTCGGATCGAACAATCCCTTTTCTTTAAATGCCTGGAAAGCATCGGCATCCAAAACTTCTGCCCATTGATAACTGTAATATCCTGAAGAATATCCTCCTGAGAAAATATGTGCAAAATAGGGTGAACGGTACCTGACAACGATTTCGGGGATCAATCCGATCTTGTCCATTGCATTTTTCTCGAAATCATTGGCATCCTGCAAATCGGTTGTCTGTAATGTGTGCCAGGCCAGGTCGAGATATGCTGCCGCTGTAAATTCAACGGTAGCAAATCCCTGGTTGAAATGTTTGCTGGCGTTCAGTTTATCAATCAATTCCTGTGGGATTGGTTCACCGGTTTTGTAATGAACGGCATAAGATTTCAAAACCTCCGGTTCTGCAGCCCAGTTTTCCATAATTTGCGATGGCAATTCCACAAAATCCCGTGACACGGAAGTACCTGACAACATTTCGTATGTACAGTCGGAAAGCATTCCATGCAACGCATGCCCGAATTCATGGAACATGGTACTCACCTCTTCAAACGTTAGCAAGGATGGCGAGTCGGAAGTAGGTTTTGTAAAGTTCATCACCATCGTGATGATAGGAGAAATGTTTTTACCATCTTTCTTTTGTTGTTTGCGGTAGCTGCTCATCCAGGCACCGGCCCGTTTGCTCTCACGCGGGAAAAAGTCCATGATCAGGATCGCCTGATGGGAACCATCACGGTCCAAAACCTCATAGGTCACAGCATCGGGATGGGGTTTGGGCAGATCGGTATTTTCGTTGAATTTTAGTCCGTAAAGCTTATTGGCAACATCGAACATTCCTTTTTTTACGTTGTTCAGCTCAAAGTAAGGTTTTAACTGTTCATCGTCGAGATCGTATTTTTCTTTACGGATCTTTTCTGAATAATACCACCAGTCCCAGGGTTCCAGGTTAAAGTCCTTTCCTTCAGCCTCAATCATTTTCTGAAGATCGTATGCCTCGGCTTTGGCCATAGGAAGAGCGGCTTCCCAAACACGATCCATCAGTTTGTACACCTGTTCGGGTGTTTTGGCCATGTTGTTGTCGAGCACATATTCGGCATGAGACTCAAAGCCCAGTAAATTTGCTTTTTCAACCCTCAGTGCGGCAATCTTTGCTGCCACCTTTTTATTATCATGCTCATTGCTATTATCACCACGATTGATATATCCTTTGAAAATTTTCTCACGTAAATCTCTATTATCGGCATATTGTAAAAACGGGATCAAACTTGGTTTCTGCAAGGTATATATCCAGGCGTTCTCCATTCCGGCTGATTCGGCTTCGGCTTTCCCTATGGCTACAACATAGTCCGGCAATCCTGCAAGCTCTTTTTTATCTTCAATCACCAGTTGAAAAGCATTGGTTTCGTTGAGGAGGTTTTCGCCGAATTCAACCGTTAGCACCGATAACTCTTTGTTGATCTCGCGATAACGTTCTTTGGCTTCTCCTTCAAGATTGGCCCCGCCTCTGACAAAGTTTTGATAGGTTTTTTCAAGGAGCATGGCTTCCTCAGTGTTCAAATCCATTTCGTCTCGATTATCATACACAGATTTCACCTTCCTGAAAAGATCTTCATTCAGCGCAATATTATCGCGATGAGCCGCGAGTTTTGGAGCCACTTTTTTGGCGATCGCTTTGATGGAGTCGTTGGTATTGGCCGAAGAGAGATTGAAAAATACCGAACCCACACGATCGAGTAGTTCTCCGCTCCGGTCGAGGGCAACAATTACATTTTCAAAGGTCGGTTCTTCATCTTTGTAAGCAATCAAAGCCACCTCGTTGGACTGCTGTTCCATACCCGCTTCGAAAGCAGGCATATAGTGCTCGTTCTTTATCTTGTTAAAAGCAGGAACTTCGAATGGTGTTCCGTACTCGTTGAAAAAAGGATTTTGTTTATCAGTCATATCATCCTGGTAAAAAGTGTTAGGCAAGTTCAACAAAAATGCCAGCAAAATGATCATCAATCCGTTCATGTTTTTATTTTTATTTCCAGACGCGCAAATGTATTGGAAAGTTGGATGAAAAATTAGAAGAACAGAAATTCCACCATAGATTTTATGTATGAAGAATTTCATTTTTAAGAGAAAGAAAAATACCACTGCTTGGTTCTGATGCTAGTGATCCGGACTGCGGCCACTACTAGTCAAATTTCAACGGGAATTTCTCGGGGTTTTCAATGATCTCAATACTCAAATCAACATCCAGGTCAGGCCAGTAGAAATGACCATTTTCTGAAGTTTCAAAATTAAAAAGCGTGGAAAGTTTGCACTCCCTAAACCATGGAAATTCATCATAGGGTAGAAAATATTCTGTATCACTGAAACAAATCCAGAATCCATGCTCGGAAACGTTGGTTATTTCAGCTTTTGAAATTGACATAATAGCATTTGAAATTAATATTTTCTCAATAAATATTTCGAGTATTAGTCCCCCCTCTTTCCGTCCCTGAAGCCAACGCACTCTCCCCCATTGGGGGAGAAAAGGATCCGCAAGCTATGTAAGATAGGCAAACTGCCTCACCGCTAACATCATACTTGAAACTTCATACATCACACTTCATACATCTCACATCACTCCACCACTACCCTAACCCCTTCCGAATGGCTCGTAAACTCCGGTGCATACATACACTGAAT
>JAGQVF010000141.1:0-333 GCA_020438135.1 Bacteroidales bacterium
TAAAGATGAAAACACTCGACGTAAAGGGCAAGAAATGCCCCATGCCACTGATAGAAACAAAAAAAACACTCAAAGAAATGGGTAAGGATGAATCACTGAGGATCATTCTGGATAATGAAACTTCCGTGAAAAATGTGACCCATTTCCTCGAAGACAACAACCTGCCCGTTGAGCAAAAGCAGGATGGTGAAATCTTTGAATTGGTCGTTAACAAAACCGGCGATGAAAGCTACGAAAGTTCCGATGCAGCAGCGTATTGTGAAGTTCCTTCAGAAAAAGATAAGAGTTACGTGATCATGCTTGCCAAAGACCACCTCGGTGAAGGTGAACACG
>JAGQVF010000141.1:390-746 GCA_020438135.1 Bacteroidales bacterium
ACAAAGATCATTTTTATGAATTCAGGGATCAACCTCGTTTTGAAGGATTCCCTGTTCCTACCCCAGTTAAAAGACCTGGAATCAAAAGGTGTAACCATCATTACCTGTGGCACATGCCTCGATTATTATGGCAAGATGGATGAACTCGCTGTGGGCCGGGTCTCTAATATGGCGGAGATCCTGGAAAGTATGCTTGGCGTTGGAAAAGTGATCAATGTGTAATAATAGGGAATATTGGAATGATGGAATGGAGGAATAATTTACTTTATTTTCCATTTAATATTTAGATAAAACTATAAATGTCAGAAATAGATTTACTTAATCTGGTTGAACAGGGCGGTTGTTCTGCAAAACTT
>JAGQVF010000141.1:805-18311 GCA_020438135.1 Bacteroidales bacterium
AATATTCTGGTCGACATAGAAACACACGATGACGCCGGCGTTTTTAAGATCCGCGATGATTTTGCACTCATACAAACTACCGACTTTTTCCCACCCGTCTGTTCCGAGGCTTATGACTACGGCCAGATTGCGGCTGCCAACGCCCTGAGTGATGTGTATGCCATGGGCGGACAGGTTTTGTCGGCGCTCAACATCATGCTTTTCCCCGCGGATTTACCTATGATGATCCTGAAAGAAATCCTGCGTGGTGGACAGGACAAAGTACAGGAATCGGGTGGGTTTATCCTCGGCGGACATACCATCACCAATGAAATCCCAACATATGGGCTTGCCGTCACCGGTTGGATCCATCCTGATAAAGTGGTGACCAATGATCAGGCGGAAGCCGGCGATGTTTTGATCCTCACCAAACCGATTGGAACAGGGATTATCATCTCTGCCAAAAAAAATGACCTGGTTTCCAAAGAAGCCTACGAAGCGGCAAAAGACAATATGAAACACCTGAATAATAAGGGTGCTGAAGTGATGAATAGATTTGGCATTAAAGCGGCGACAGATGTTACCGGTTTTGGATTGCTTGGCCACGCCATGAAAATGGCCGACGGAAGTGGCGTCAGTATCCGGATAAACTCCAATGCAATCCCTACCCTGCCCTCGGTGATGGATTTGATTGAAATGGGCTGTATCCCCGGAGCTGCCTTCCGCAACCAGGAGTTTACCGAAGCACATTGCGAATTTGAGGATGCGGTGGATTACAATCACAAGATGCTGGTGCTGGATGCGCAGACTTCGGGGGGGCTTTTGATGGCTGTGAAACCGAAAGATGCAGATGCGGTTATCGAACAATTAAAAAAATCGGGGTACCCGCATTCGACGATTGTTGGTGAGGCGACTTCCCGCCTTAATAATTCAGTTTACATATATTAGGAACAGACTTAAGCTAACCTCGTCTGCTGCTAAATTTTATCAGAAAACTGCTTATAGTTAAAAATGAACAATACCGACCTCATACAAAAATTCTATACCGCATTCAGCCATTTCAATTTGGACGGAATGGTAAGCTGTTATCATGAAGATGTTGAGTTTCATGACCCGGCTTTCGGGACGTTAAAGGGTGAAAGAGCTATGGCTATGTGGGCGATGTTTATGTCGCGAAAGGAGGTGATCAGGGAGATCCGGTTTTCGAATGTGCAGGCCGGGGCTGAAATGGGTAGTGCTGACTGGGTGGCTGAATATGTGTATGGCCCCAAAAAGCGGAAAGTGGTGAACCGGGTGCACGCTGAATTCCGTTTTCAGGATGGCAAGATTATCCATCATTCGGATCGGTTTGATTTGTGGAAATGGTCGCGACAGGCGCTCGGTCCGGTGGGCTATTTGCTGGGATGGAGTTCGTTTTTGCAGCGAAAAATTCAGGCGGAAACCAACCGGCGTTTGGATGCTTCTATTGAAAAAACATGAATGACATGGGCTGAATATGGGTGCTTGAAGGGGTAAGCAAAAATGTGAATATAAATTGATTTATCTCACCAGGAGTGTCTATTTAGAAAGAAATCAAATAATGATTCTCAGGCATTAACAAACAACGTTTACCTGCATAAATATGTCTAATCACCAACTAATTCAATAAAATCAACCTTTTAAAAGCTTATCATCATGAAAAAAATTACCCTTGTTTCAACCATCCTTTTCTTTTCGTTTCTCCCAAATTTTTTGTCAGCCCAATGGTCGGTATGGACTACTCCGGCCCCATTTACCGATAATTCACAAGACAACAGTCAGGGCATCATTCACGAATTATCCTATAATGGAATTGAATCGTTTTACCTGTTCTGGGTAAAAGAGTCGGCAAGTGGCTCCGGCATTTATTTACGCGACATTTATGGTAATGCCGAAGAAATTGAAGTGATCAGTTCCGAAATTGGCCACTTCAGGAATCCACAGATTATATCGGCAAATTTCATGTATGGATTGGAAGCTGATTTCGTTTTATTCTATGAACTGAATGAAAGTGGCAATTACGATTTATTTTATGTTTTTTACGATGAGAATGGTTTTTCGGAGCCTTCGTTGTTGTCTGGTTCACCAGCTAACGAAAATCATTTCAGATGCAGCAATGAAGGCCGAATGGTATGGGAGGCTGATGGAGCCATTTATTACACGGAAATGGATGCTTCAATCACATTCGAAACACCAATCATACTGGATAGTGAATGGTGCAGTAGTCCGGGTATCATGCCCGGCGAACTGGGTACCAACAGTCAATATGTGACCTGGAAAAAATCAATTTTCGATGCTGATGAGATCTATTATTCAAAATTAACAATATCTACAGGCACATGGGGTGAAAAAATCATGGTGGGTCTTTCATACGAAATTCAAACACTTGAGTTTGCCAACAATACTTATATTTGGTCGGAACCAGTTATATTCTGGGACCAAATCGATATGAATGGCAATTCAACTATTCATGGATACGATATTACCGGATCAGGGAACTTTGAGTCGAATTTTTCGAGGTATGGAAATTTTAACGTAACCGGGTTTCTGACATTTATTCCTGTTAAGTATTTTCACAATGAAACATACCTTGCTTTTGAGAATATGGTGAATGGACATAGTGACATTTTTGTGAACAATGAACCCTGGTTTGGTCCTGACAGCCTGACATATTCAAATTTATCCGATACGACGACCAATGATATAAATCCTGATTTCCGAACTGGAAAATATATTGGCGAGGGCTTTAATCACCTATGGTTGATATGGGAAAAGGAAACAGGCGGCAAGCGTCAAATCTATGGTTCGTCAACTATTATCGGAGGTTCGGGGATTGATGAAAAAGTATCTTCAAAAGTTTCGGACGTCCTGATTTCGCCAAATCCAATCAGTGACAATTTCAGTTTATCATTCGAAGTCGGGGAGCGAAGCATGATCACCATCAAGCTCCTTGACAATTCGGGAAAGGAAATATCAACGCTGGTTGAGAGGGAATTTAGCAAGGGTAAACAATCGATCGGATGGAACACATCGCAACTGAAGCGGGGAAAACTCCCCTCAGGCATGTATTACCTTCAGTTTGAAGTTGAAGGCAAATCCTGGCTTGAGAAATTGATTCTTCAATAAAAATGAAAGAAGTTAACCTATTCCTCCTGCTTAAAGTTATACCCGATCACCATATTCAGCAGCCTGAACTCGAGTTCCTGAAATTCCATTGCATCTATTTGTTGCGAAAGCTTTTCATCCGGGTTTAGAAAGTCTTTTAAAACTGCTTTATAATTTTCGCGTTCGAGTTGCCTAAGTTGATCGCCTTTTTTCAGATAAAAAGTGGATTTGGAAGGGACCTCCCGCGTGGGTGTAAAATCCCGTGGTTCTTTATCACTCAATACGCTAACTCCTCTTTTTTCGATGGAATAGAGACTGACAGGGCCTTCTGTAAGTACTTTCATGAGGATAGCGTCTCCCTCCACCGGAATCCTTTTATATAGAAACCGGCTTTTGAGTTCGATAATTTTTGAGGCTTTGATCTTTTGTGTTTTGTCGCTAGCGGTTAAAGTTATCTCTATCGATTTTCCGTGAATGGTTTTTTCATCAATCCGGCCGAAAATCGTATCCTTTTTAGTGATAATATAATCATCAAAATAGGCAAACGTTTTCGAACGGTAAGTCTGTGAATGAATTTGTGTTCCAAACACCAGCATGAATAATAAAACCAAAAGAACATGAACTCTTGCCATTGCATCAACTATTAAAAAATTTATTGAGGAAGCAAAGGTATAAAAGATACAATTCGGAAAATATCAAAGTGAATAGATGTGTTTTTATTCCGGTACCTGGCTTTCTTTGCCCAGGTTTTCGAACCAATAGTCATTTTTATCCGGATTGTTTGCCTGCCCATCAAGATTTACATCGCTTTGCAAGTATCCTGAATAACCGGCCTGCGGATACCACAGCTGAACTCCATCGTTTGTATTGATAACACCATCGGCATTGGCATCTCCGGCAACCATTCCCCACACCTGTGTTCCGAACAGATTTAACTGAACAACGGCATTTGTTCCTCCATAATTTTTCGCAGCTCCCGTTGAAAAGTCATATACATATTCACCATTGGTTTTCGAGAGCGGATTGGCCGACATAACCGGAAGATGGTTCCTGTGGTGCACAACTACAAAAAGGTTTTCGTTAATATAAATTGGAAATGCCAGTCTGCTGATACCGTCCAAACCAACCACGGATCCGTCATTTAGCAGAAACGCTGCTTGTTTGGCCACTGTTGTAGCCGGTGTGGCGTTAGCTGCCGAGTTGGCGTCTCTCACCTCAATCAAAAGCCAATCAACGATGTCGGGTGAGGGTAACGAAACCACCGATTCGGTACCGTTGTAATTCCAGGGAGCAGTGTTGAAGGGTTGTGCAAGCGGGATCATGTTGGGATTCAGGTCAGCAGACATCACTTTATTACTAAGGTAAGGCCCCTGAAGAAACAGGGTAAGATCGATAAGGGCATCATTGTAAATCAGCTCCACATCATCGAACCATGCAGTGCTGTTGGCGGTAGCACTGGTTCCTCCGGCATTCAGCACAAATAAGATGTATTGAGGATCTCCCTGGTTGAAATATGTAAAAGGTGCTGAAAACCTGGTCCAGGTTGAAGTCTGCGAAGTAATATCGATTTGTGCAATAGCGAGCCAATTGGTTTGATCAGGATCAGGTATTTGAGCCGTACCGGTGTGTAATACAGCCTTGGCTTGAGCAACATCGCCACCCAGGGGTGAATATTTTGCCCATAACACCAAACTATCGGGTTTAAGTGTGAAAGCTGTATTCCATCGGTCATCAGCAGTGTTGGTAAAAGCATATCCATTTTCAGGGTTAAAATCAGCATGTATCTGACCATTGGTTACGATACCTGCAGCAACTGTTGTTAAAATGGGCGTATTGAACAATTTTACCGAATAGTTTCCACTGTGAGCGTCCGTACTCTGATCCCAGACATAGGGAGCAAGTCCGTTCAAAAAACTATTATCTGAGGTTTTGATAGAACTCCACTCGAAAGGTTCGTCGGTGTTCAGACCAACATCTTCCCAGGTTTCAAAACCTGCATTTTCGGGTTGTTGCTGGGCTAAAATAAGGCCAGCCCAACCTGTGAGTAAAAGGGTTAGTAAAGTAGTTCGGTTCATCGGTTAATTATTTTACAATTTTCTGAATAAATTCTTTTTCTCTGTTTTTCAGATGGCAAATATAGGTGCCGGAATTCAAATCCGTTTCAACAATATTTCGTGAGGCCGGGATCAAATCTTTATGCAAAACCCGTTTCCCGTTCAGGTCGAATATTTCGAAGGTTACATCAGGGGGGAGTAAGTCAGGGGATTCAATAACAATCTTATTATTTGTAAAATACAACGCAACATTTTCGAACCGGGCTTTACGAATATTGTTTTCATTGTAAATCAATTCTACGTCATCGAGATATAAAACGCTTCCGGCAAGGGCTTGCTGTGCATCACCCGCAAAAATAGCAAACAGGATATATTCGGGAGTTGCACCGCTCAGATAATTGAATGGGGCCGAAAATCTTGTCCAGACCTCATTTGAACCTTCAATATCGATGCTTGCAATAGCGATATAGTTAAAAAGAGTTGAATCGGGTGCCTTAGCGGTATCGCTGTGTAAAATGGCATATGCATGAGCAATGTCGTTTTCGACAGGTGAAAATTTAGCCCACACAACAAGGCTGTCCGGAGTATCGGTGAATTCGGTATTCCATTGAGGTTCTTCCTTAATGGTATAAACATACGCATCCGTAGGTGGCACGGCAGCATGAACCCGACCATTGGTAAGGGTTCCAGGCGCCACCAGCGTAAGAATTGGCATGTTGATCAGCTTGATTGAATAATCACCTGAGTGGGCCTCCGAACTTTGTTCCCACACCAGCGGAATGGCCCCGTTGATAAAATCACCTCCATCAGAGGTTTTGAGCGAACTCCAATTGACTGGTTCCAGGGTATCGGGGCCAAAACCAACTTCTTCCCACATTTCAAAACCGGAATTCT
This sequence comes from Bacteroidales bacterium, assembly GCA_020438135.1. GTDB lineage: Bacteria > Bacteroidota > Bacteroidia > Bacteroidales > JAADJA01 > JAADJA01. The sequence continues at coordinate 6,856 of JAGQVF010000141.1, forward strand.
CGACCTGTTGCTGTGCAAAGGCTTTATCAATTCCAGCGAAATAAAGCGAAATTGCCGTCAAAATAAGTAAATATCTATTCATGGTGTACAGTTAGTTAAAGTTTGATTTCAAAGATAGTCATAAGATTTAAAATCAGCCTTGATTTCACTTAAACATTGGATTTGACAAGCATTCCTCAGCCAAACTAAATGAGGAAAAAAATCACAATCTCCACAAATAATTCTATTCCTTTTCAATCTAAAATCTTCAGCCTCAAAATTGCAAAACCGATATATCCCATTGCTTTCGTAATAAATTACCCTTTTTAATACCTGATCAATGGAATAAAAATTGAGTTGCACCTAAAAAGCAAATACTATGAATAAAACAATCATTTTTATATTCGGTTTTTTATCCGTTTTTATTTCTTCACATGCTCAGGAAGGAGAAGCCCCTCTGCGGAAAGGCGAAAAACAGTTGAACTTTGGGTTGGGATTCAGCAGCCATGGATTGCCAACATATTTCGGGATCGATTTTGCAGTGCACGATGATTGGACGCTGGGCCCTGTGGCAAGGATAATTTTTGATGATGATAACGACCCCGGTCCGGATGATGATCCGGGAGTTCACTTTGGAGCTCTCGGCCGCGTTGATTATCACTGGAACAGATTGCTCAACATACCTTCAAATTGGGATTTTTACCTGGGTGCCAACTTAGGGGTTATTTCCGGAAACAATGTGGATCTGGACCTGGGTCTGCAAATTGGAGGCAGATGGTACTGGAATAATAAGTGGGGTCTCAACCTGGAATTCGGTGGTGGAACAGGGTATGGATCATCTCTGGGTGTTTCCGTAAAACTCTGAATTTTTTATCCGTAAAATTACTTGTTATTTCAGGAAACGCTGAAATAACAATACGATTGGTATCATTCTTAATTTAGAATTGTTAAAAATTTAACAACAAATTTTGTGATGCGACATTAATTTTTACTTTTGCTGTTAATTGGTTAACAAATTTGCTTTCTACATGAATAATCTGCCAGACAAAACAGTTGAAAGACTAAGCCAGTACAGAAGAAGTTTAAACAACCAACTGGCCAAAGGTAAAACCCATATATTTTCTCATGAAATTGCCAATCTGCTGCATATCACTCCCGTTCAGGTGCGACGTGATATTATGCTGATCGGTTATTCGGGAACGCTACGAAAGGGTTATGATATTCAGGACCTTGTGAATCTGATCGGACAGATCATCGATACGGATAACGGGCAAAATATTGCGGTTATTGGAATGGGAAATCTTGGAAAAGCCTTCATACATTACCTGTACGAAAAAAGAACCAAACTGAAAATCGTTGCTGCCTTCGATGTGAATCCTGACAAAATCAATAAATCGTATGCAGATGTGTATTGCTATCACATGGATCAACTGGAAGAGATCATTGCAAAAGAATCGATCAAGATCGGTATCATAACTACTCCACCGGAAGCTGCATCGGAACTTGCTGACAGGTTAAGGGATGCCGGATTAAAGGGTATTCTCAACTACACGCCAAAACCACTTAGCGAAAGAGAGGGTGTATATCTCGAAGAATACGACATGATAACTTCCCTTGAGAAAGTGGCTTATTTTGTTAAAAATAAATAGCTGATCAATATCCCCCGGATCTCTTCCGGATAAACCATTCAATAGATAAGAGCGCCAGAATCGCCATTAGTAACCACGGATTATTCATTAATTCGGCATATGAATTTTGTGAATAAATAATAGGTTTTATATCACCCCTGTTTTCCAGATCACTCAACAACTGATCAAACTGGTCAGGATAAACCATTTCGCCTCCAAAACGGTTTGCGAGGGTAAATAGAACATTGTGATCAGCAACGGTGTTAGTTTTTTCGATACGGAGTGGAGTAACTGAAAACTGCCCTGTCTCGATAAGCTGTTTTCCACCCTGTACCACAGAGGCGGTCCATCTGTATGATCCGACAGGAAAACTTCCCGCATTCAGGTAGTAGGCATTTGAAGTCCTGGCAAAAGAATATGGATAGGCTGTACCTTTGCTATCTCGAATTTCAAAATTTACTTCTGCTGCATTTTCAAGTTGGTAGATGTCGTTGTATACCTCTGCTTCAAATTCGATCTCTTCATTTTCATGAAAGCTGTTTTTACTGAAAACCCTGAAAAAACTTTTGTCCATTCTGAGCGATAGAAATTGAACCGTTTTCCCGACTAAATCATTAAAAACATCATGATCGCCTTCAAGTGAATAATTCCTGAATCTCCATTTCCATATCCCTTCACCCAGTGTAACAGCTGTTTTTCTATCGAGCGTTCTGTTAAAGATCATCAGGGGTTCGGTCGTTGGGACGGAACCGATTTTCTGGTAAAACAGCGACGAGGCCGAAGTTTGTTGGGTTATCCGGCCATAGGGGCTGATCAATGGTGGATAATTTCCAGCAACGTTCAATGCTTTGTCAGTTAGGGTGAACATTGTAAATTCCGGGTTATAGGAAGGCAGAGCTTCATTGTAGATGATTCTTTCTCCTTCGATGGTTACTCCGGCTGATAGTTTGTTAAACAAAGGAAGATAAGTTTGCTGTGTTACGATAAACCAGACAGGCATATTCATATCTTCGGCTTTTTGAAGAATACCTGAAAGATTGTTTCTCTCTGAAGGTAAACCATGTAGAATCAACAGATTGTAACCATCTATAACACCCTCAAAGTCATCCGCAATAAATTGCTCATATTCGTAATTGATATTTGACGTCACAGCCTGACGGATAGCAGACAAGTCAGGATGCGGGGCATTGGCAATCAACAGAATTTTTTGTTTGTCTTCCAGGATATCTATAAAAATCTCCTGCTGATTGTTCGCTGTGCTGATCTCCTTTTCAACAGCTGACACACTCACCAAATATTTCTGCAAGCCTGGTTCAGACGCTTTAATCCTAAATTTAACTGTTTTAAAATCACTATTTGTATTAAAACCAATAGTTCTGGCATTGATTGTTTCTCCGTTTCTGATCAAACGCACCTCAGTTCTCTCACCCTTTGCCTGCTGCCCCTGCACGATTACCTCAACCGGGAATTCATTATCAAGATAAGCGATAGCATTGTGACTTACCTTGCTGAGAATCACATCCCGATGAATAGAAGTATCTCCCAAAGCCACGGTGAATAAAGGGAATGTAAATGGCGCAGCTGCATAGAGGGGATTTACACCCTGGTTATAAATACCATCGGACGCAAGGATCATTGCCCCCACATTCCTGTGGTAATAATTATCTTCAACAAAAGTTATTAAATTGCTGATATCAGTTTGTTTTTCAGAAAAATCAAAGGATAGCCCCTTTTTTACGTTTTTTCCGAACTCCCAGGTATCAACATCATACGCCTGACCAAGTTGTTCAATGAAATCAGAAACCTGTTGCCTGTATTGCTGCATAAGAATATTGGAATCCGGAACAGAGACAAGAGAAGAAGAATTGTCCTGGGCAAAAATGATCACTGGTTTTTCAGAAAATCTTGAGACAGACCGGATCATCGGATTCAGCAACAAAAATGCAATAGCAGAAACTGCCACCAACCTGATTGAGGCCAAAATCAATCGAAGAGAATGACTGAATTCATTTTTTCTTTCGCGATAATACAGCGCAAAAGCATATGCTGCTCCTGCCAGTATGCAGAACAACAAAAACCAAAGGGGATAATCTGTAAGGATATTAAAATTCAATCTATTATAAAATAAACTTAATGTATAACTTCAACTCTATTAAACCAAAAAAAAGGTTGAGAAAACACCTAAACAAAATCTAACGAAATCGTTCAGAAATAGAGAACGGGAACTGTACTTCCAAAGTATAATCTACCAAAATCAGGTATTCATTCCTCCACATACGCTGATCACCTGTCCGGTAACGTATGAAGATAGTTCGGAACCAAGAAAAACGCAAACATTGGCAACATCCTCCGGAGTTCCACCTCTTTTAAGCGGTATCTTATCTGTCCAGCCCTTCCGAACCTCTTCGGATAATTTTTCGGTCATCTCAGTAATGATAAAACCAGGGGCTATGGCATTGCAACGAATCGACCGGGAGCCCAATTCCTGGGCAATTGATTTGGTAAAACCGATCAATCCGGCTTTTGAAGCTGAATAATTTGATTGTCCGGCATTACCGCTTACACCAACCACGGAACTCATATTGATAATAGAACCCGACCTTTGTTTCAGCATGAACGATTGCACAGCTTTGGTGAGGTTAAATGCCGATTTCAGATTGACTTTCATTATCAGATCCCAGTCATCTTCCGACATGCGCATAAGCAGATTATCGCGTGTTATACCGGCGTTATTAACCAAAATATCAACGCTACCGAATTCGTTTACAACTTCTTTTACAAACTCTTCACTTGCCTGCAACGAACTGGCATCGCTCGCGTATCCTTTTCCTTTTACGCCCATGCCTGAAATTTCCTTTTCCAAACTTTCAGCCAATTCATCGTACCGTAAATCACTAAAAGCCACATTGGCACCTTCTGATGCAAATTTTAATGCGATAGCCCTTCCGATTCCTCTCGAAGCGCCTGTTATTACTGCTGTTTTACCTTCCAGAATCTTCATTTTATATTTATTTGGTTAGCAAGCGTCAAAGATAATACAATCCGGCAAAACGGGTAATGGATTAAATAACAAAGAAAATTGCCGGATACTTTTTATTCTGCAATGAAATCACCTGCCAACCTGTAATGAAACTCATCATCAGAAAACCGTGCTTCCAAAATATCCAATGCCAGGAAATTAACAAGGATATTTTCTGTTTGGGCTGGTGAGATATTTGCCATCTTACGAAATTCAGAAAAAGTTATGCTCCGGTTGCTTTCCAGGAACTGAAGCAGCAGCTTTTCATTTTGGGAGTAATTAATGTAAGTTCCGGCATCGCTGCTTTTTCGTTGCAGAGCCCGAACCAGGATTTTATTGGCGAGAATATTCTGGTCTTTCACGCGAATATAAACGAGCCATCTGCCATCAGGAGCGAGGGCATAATAGGGTCCATCTGCCCCTTTGTTTATCCTGATTTCAAGCACAACTTTTTTGTTGATTATCCATTCCCGGCTAATAAATTCGATGTTCGGTTTACAAAAATTCTTTACCGCTTCCTCAGCCATAAATCGTTCTTCTTCTGACCGGATGCCTGCAATTTCACGATTATCTTTCACACCGATCAGCAGTTTTCCACCATCGGTATTTGCGAAAGCGACAAAAGTTCTGGCTATTTTGCGTGCATCGGAAATTTCAAATTTGAAATCGAGTTGCTGATGTTCTCCTTCCTCAATAAGACTTTGTATATATTTTGTTCTCTTCAAAGTTCAGGCTTTCTCACGATTAAATAGATTTTTCCTGGATATTAATACCGGTCAGTTCTAAGTATGAAGTGTTTTAACGAAACGGCTCCACCCTTGCGGCTTTTTTTACACCTTTCACTTTCAGTATCTTATGAATGAGCATTTCGAGGTGTTTAACATCTTTAACGCTCACCTTAAAACGGGCATCAAACTTATTTTCCTTATCGGTATCCACCTTGAGTGAAACCATGTTCACTTTAAAATCATTCGATATTACGGATGTGATCTGGTTTACTACCCCCAGTTCATCTTCACCGGTCACCTGCAAGGTGGTGATATAAGTTTTGTCTTCACTTGTTTTTCGCCATTGCACATCAATTACCCTGTAATCGTATTTCGAAAGAAGTTGCCTGGCATTCGGGCAACTGAGCCGGTGAATGGTAATTCCCTTGCCTACTGTAACAAAGCCAAATACTGCATCTCCTGAAATCGGGTTACAACATTTGGCCAATTCATAATTGAGGTTATCAACATCATCCTCGATAAGCATAAAATCCTGATCTTCGCGGGACAATTGCTTATCTTTTGATTTAATTTCAGCTGATTCTTTCTCTCCAGCTTTGGTTTCATCCTCTTTTTCAACCTCGAATGTTTTACGAATATCATTCAGGTCGATTTTTTCAATTGCGATCAGATAGTACAGATCGATTGACGATTCCAGTTTGAATTGTTTGATCAGCCGGTCGACAGTGGCATCGTTAAATTGAATTTTTCGGTTTCTTAGTTTCCGCCTGAGCATTTCTTTTCCAATTTCAGCTTCCTGGAATCGCTCCTCCTTTATTGCCCTTTTGATCTTCGCTTTGGCTTTGGATGTAACAACAAAATTGAGCCAGTCGAGTTTTGGTTTCTGGTTTTTCGATGTGATGATCTCCACTTTATCACCATTGTTAAGCTCGTAACGTATGGGAACAATTCTGCCATTTACGCGAGCACCGTTGCACATGTCCCCAACACTGGTATGGATTTCATAAGCAAAATCGAGCACTGTTGAACCATGAGGAAGTTTTTTGAGATCTCCTTCAGGGGTAAAAATAAATATCTTGTCGCTGTATAATTCAATCTTCGAAAAATCCTGGTTATCGAGTTTCTCCTGTTCGGGATTTTCGATTACCTCCCTGATCCGGTTCATCCATTCTTCCTGGGTCTGTTTCGAACCTCCTTCCTTGTATTTCCAGTGTGCAGCCAATCCCTGTTCAGCCACCTGATCCATCCTTTCAGAACGGATTTGCACTTCCACCCATTTGCCATTAGGCCCCATTACAGTTGTATGAAGCGATTCGTATCCGCTCGGTTTAGGGGAAGATATCCAGTCGCGAAGGCGTTTTGGATTGGGTTGATAAATATCGGTTACAACTGAATAAACACGCCAGCAATCGGCTTTTTCATTTTTCGGTTTAGACTTGATAATGATCCTGACGGCAAATAGATCATACACTTCCTCAAAAGCCACATTTTGCCGTTTCATTTTTCGCCAGATACTGTGAATTGATTTGGGACGGCCTTTTACCTCAAATTCAAATCCCTGTTCAAGTAATCTTCTTTCGATTGCATGTGTAAACTCATCGATATAAACTTTTTGTTTGGTTTTCGACTCCCTGAGTTTTTCCGAAATTGAGCGAAATACATCAGGATGGCAGTGCTGCATCCACAGTTCCTCAAGTTCGGTTTTTATATTATATAAACCCAACCGATGTGCAATTGGAATATAAATGTGATTGACTTCAAGCAAAAACCGGTTTTTCTTTTCGGGCGTCAACTGTCCGAAATTTCTCATATCATGAAGCCTGTGCGCCAATTTGATCAGTATTACCCTAATATCCTTTACCAGTGAAAGATAAAGTTTTCGAAAGTTATCGCTATGAACTGATATTTTCTCTGTTTGTATGTCGGAAAGCCTTGAATAGCCTTCAACAATAGCGGCCACATCATATCCAAACTGTTTTTTGATCTCTTCGGGGCTGATCTTAAAATCGCCTACCACATTGTGAAGTAGTGCGCAAATAACAGAAGTTACCCCGAGATTAAGCTCCTTCAGGGCCACCTTTGCAACTTCGATGGAGTGGTAAACATACTCTTCACCCGATTGTTCCCACACGGGCCTGTGAAATTGCAGGACAAACTCATATGCCTGCCTGAGTTGGGTCTGTTCATCTTTTTTAATAAAAGGTTTACAAAAGGACAACAGATCTCTGTAAATCTCCTGTATTCTTTTAATTTCCGGTTTCCTGAGCTCAGACATCACAATCTTACATAAGGTTTTACATCAAACAAATTGTTCAGTTTTCAGAATTGATAACCTCTGTGGATAACGAGATTTTAGTGGCTTTGCATACACAAAAAACCAATAATTGTTTCCATCAAAAAGAAAAATACTATCCGGGAAAGGACAGATTTTTCATTTGTTCACCTTATTTTTTGGATTTATCCCTGTCGTCGCTATCTTCTCTGCGTTTGGATGAAGAAGGGCGTTCAGAAATGGAATCCCTCATTTTGGTATCGGCTTGTATGTTTTTAAACTTGTAATAATCCATAATTCCAAGGTTTCCCGTTTTGAAAGCTTCAGCCATGGCAAGTGGAATTTCAACCTCTGCTTCAATAACTTTGGCCCTTGCTTCCTGGGCTTTGGCTTTCATTTCCTGTTCCTGTGCAACAGCCATGGCCCGACGTTCTTCGGCTTTAGCCTGGGCGATGTTCTTATCGGCATGCGCCTGGTCCATTTGCAATACTGCACCAATATTTTTACCAATATCGATATCGGCAATATCAATCGAGAGGATTTCGAATGCAGTTCCTGAATCGAGTCCTTTTTCAAGCACAACGCGTGAAATGGAATCGGGATTTTCGAGAACCGATTTATGTGAGTCTGCTGAACCGATTGACGACACAACCCCCTCACCTACCCTGGCAAGAACGGTTTCTTCTCCGGCACCACCCACTAATTGTTTGATGTTGGCACGAACAGTTACCCTTGCTTTTGCAATCAACTGAATTCCATCTTTGGCTACGGCAGTAACCGGAGGTGTATCAATTACCTTGGGATTTACCGACATTTGCACTGCTTCCAGCACATCCCTTCCTGCAAGGTCGATGGCTGTAGCCACCTGGAACTCCAGGTTCATATTCGCTTTATCAGCGCTGATAAGTGCATTAACCACCGAAGGCACATTTCCACCTGCCAGAAAGTGGGCTTCAAGTGCATCGCGGTTAACGCTCAGTCCTGCTTTGGTGGCAGAGATCATACTTCTTACGATAACCGTGGGAGGCACTTTCCTCCAGCGCATAAACACCAGTTGTATAAGCGATATACGTACACCAGAGAGTAGTGCTGTAAACCATAATCCAACCGGTATAAAATAAAAGATTATCCAAAGTCCGAAAAGCGATGCTACACCTATAGCGATAATTACAAATACGTTCGTTTCCATTTTTTATGTTGATTTAGATTTAACAGTTATCTTGTTTATATCGATTTTTAAAACTTCAATTTCGGTTCCCTGGTCAAGATACTCTCCTTTTGTGCGCACTTCATAATAATTACCGTTAATAAAGGCTTTTCCCATGGGTGCCAGACGCGATACAGCTTTGCCTGTATCACCGGCCTTTACCGAATCCGGATCAACCGTGTTGACTCTGCCATTGATGTTGCTGCTGAGCGAGGCTCGTTTCCATGTATTGGATTTTAAAGCAAAATATAGAAATACTGCCGAAAGCACTGCCGACCCAACAAGGGTGAGCGTACCGGCTGCGCCACCATGCACCGTATAGGCCTGCCAAACCCCAACCGCAATCATCATAAAACCAATGATCCCGGCCACAGTGGTTCCGGGGAGAACAAGGATTTCAAGTAACAGAAAAAGAAATCCTACTATGATCAAAACTGCAATGATTGTCCAGCTCATAATATTTCAATAAATACTTACGGTGAGTTTACGGTTCGTCATTTCATCATACGGAGGTTTCAGTTCCGTGTAGGCTCCTGATTTTACAGTGCACCTGCCATTGTAGTGAGCGATCATAGCACATTGTTCAGCCTGCTCGGGTTCATGTCCACAAACATCGATCAAGGTTTCGATCACATAGTCGAAGGTATTCACCTCGTCGTTAAAGAGCACCAGTTCTTTAGGGTTTTCAAGGCTTCCCTGCTTCTTTTCAACCGGTTGTATTTTTTCTTTTGTCATTTTATCTGAATCCGGATTTACAGGATTAAAAATAAAAAATATTCCTTACCGGAAGCAATTTTATAAAATATATTTGTACGTCCGACAGAATTTTATAAATACATATGAAAGTCAAACCACAATCGATTAAATCTGTTTAATGGTTATGATATTTGATGCAGGAAAATTCAATCTTTTTTGTAAAAAACTGGAAAAGCGACTGGACGAAACACTTCCGGGAAATGATGCCCATATGCAAATGGCATCGAAGGTGAGGTTAAAAGAACTCAATTTTAATTCGGATATATCAAAGGCAATACGAAGTGCAGTATTGATCCTTTTTTATCCGGGAAAAACCTCAACTCAAACCGTATTTATTTTACGACCCCAGTACGATGGAGTCCATGCCGGACAAATCGCTTTTCCGGGTGGCCGCGCCGAACCCGAAGACCGCTCCATTATCGATACGGCCCTGCGTGAAGCATATGAAGAGGTAAATATCAAACCTCAGGCAGTAAAAGTATTGGGAACCTTATCAGATCTGTACATCCCGCCATCCAACTACATCGTTACCCCTGTAGTAGGCACTACCGATAAGATGCCCGAATTTGAAAGGGATCCTGCTGAAGTGGATGAGATCATTCTGGCCGATGCAGGATTTCTGCTAGATCCATCACTGATCAAAGAAACCATTGTAAAAGTCAGGGGATTCAGCATCGAAGCACCCTATTTCGATATTAACGGCTATGTAGTTTGGGGAGCTACGGCAATGATCCTTAATGAATTAAAAGCTATTATCGAAAGTATGAATTAAAGTTTAATCCTCAATTATAATCTCGTAATCGATCTCAGCAGCCTTGCTTAACATTGCCGTTACGCCACAGTATCTTTCCTGAGAGAGGGTCACTGCCTTTTCAAGTTTTTCTTTGGGAAGGTCTTTACCTCTGAATTTATAAGTGATCTTGATCTTGTTGTAATATTTCGGGTGCTCCTCCGTCATATCTGCTTCAACATCCATATCGAAGCTTTCATATTCAACACGCATTTTTTTAAGCATCGAAACCACATCCATGCCTGTACAACCGCCCAACGAAACCAACAATAAAGGTTTTGGTCTCGGGCCACGGTTTTTTCCTCCGACTGCTTCAACGGCATCCAGTTTGATTTTATGATCATTTACGGTGGCTTCAAAAGCCATATCTTCCATCCAGTTTACGGAAACTTTGTTTTTCATAATGGTAAATTTTGTTTTTGCAAAAGTAGTTATTTCAGAAGTTTTGCGGTTCGATCGTTTTTCATGAAGAGGTTTATTTTGGCTAATACTACGCAAAAAAACTGTATCCATCTTTTAATTTAACACCAAACTTTCATACATTAGCGAAAAAATATCCTCCATGAAAAAACACAAACTCCTCCCCTTAATATTGCTGATACTAATTCAACTTTCATGCACCAAAAACAATGAACCGGAGTTGATCCCGATCGAATACATCAAAATTCAAACAGATAAGCAAATGTATCATCAGGATGAAATGATCGCCTACCGGATTATCAATAAAACATTTGATGAGATCACATTTTTTGCCTGCCAGTATCAATCTGATCCAGCTCTGAAACTGCAGAAATATGATGGTGGTGAATGGATAGATCTGATTTATACTGTTTGTCCCGAATTTACCCGGATACCTGTCCAAAACAATCAAGTACACAGCGATACCTTAATTCCGTTCTTTTTCGCGGGAGGAAACTACAGAGTGGGTGTTCTGTTTCGTTGGGACCAGCATGACACACTGATCTATTCGAATAATTTTGGGATAGTATTTAATAAATATCAACAACAATAGAAAGAAATTCTATTGAACCATCGATCAATGAATCAAATAAAAACAATCTGCTTAACAACCTGTAC
>JAGQVF010000142.1:0-2298 GCA_020438135.1 Bacteroidales bacterium
GAACCATGGTTCACTACAACATCCGGAAAACCGTGGTGATGAAGGATAAATCGCTGTGGCATTGGTCGGGAAAGGGATTTCGGTCACTCTGCTATGAGATCGGCCAACGTAAATCCTCAGGAGAAGAGCTGCAGGATTCATTGTTTATGCTTCATCCCGAATATCCAGGCAGAAAATGAAAAACCAACTTTTAACATACATCTCTTTTCTTTTTTTACTGATTTCATGTGTTAACATTCAACCTGAAGGAGAATCGTGGCTGCAAAATGCCAACTTCGATCCTGAGACACGAATACTTAAATTGCCCCCTGATTATAACCTCGATACTGTTTTGCAGCAAATCATTTTTCTTTCGGAGATAAGAAAGGAAGGTTATGGAGTTCTGTTAAATGCAGATGCTACAGTTCAGCAAAAGAAAATCGATCAGATCATTTATAAATTCCGCAAACTGGATATCAATGCTGTTCATCAATTTAATCTGCCATCGCAGGATAGCATCCCCAATCATGTAAAAGTAGCGATGGAAGGAGCAAAGTTTATCTGGATTTTAGATCAGGATGATATTGTGCTTTCTGAGAAAGAATCCCTCTCTTTAAGGAATTTAAATTATGCTATTAATGATGGAAAGGGAATTTTAATATTGTCAGCTAAATAGGAAAAATGTTAAGGTTTGCTTACGAACCACTATTTACTAACTTTAAGTTTTACAATTTCAAAGCAACCGTAAGAATAGTCGGTTAAGAATCCAGAAAGTTCAGTGTAATTATTCAAAAGAATCTTAAAAATATCTTCTGTGGGCATGTTACCTGTTCGAAACCAAATGATTTTTGGCGGAAACCCTAAAAGGGAATTTAGATCATTAAAATCAGAATCTTGAGTTACAATTGTATAGTTATTCTTTTTTGCAAATTCCCAAATTTCACGATCTGTAGAATTTATTAAGTTTTCGTTCAGAACATGTGTAGAACCTTCAAACTCATTTGTCAAAAGTTTTAATATCCGAAATGAAATATTCTGATCAAAAAGCAATTTCATACGGCGACATGGTATACCTTATTTTCTCTGTCTGCTGCATAACTTAATGCTGCATAGATATCTTCCTTTGTTAATTCATTAAAATCAAATAAGATATCTTCAATAGTCATTCCGGAAGCCATCCAGCCTAAAATATCACTAACACTGATCCGCATGCCACGAATGCAGGCTTTCCCTCCGCGTTTTCCCGGTTCTACGGTTATGATGTGTTTGTAGTCTGTCATAAGAATGCTGCTATTTATTAATCATTTTACTTTTTCTTATGCAAATATAAGAAAGCTGAATCAAAAATATTGATCTTCGGGTTATAACCTCAATCTTTTGGAATTGGATCAAGGAGATCTTCAATCCGACCCTTCAATGCCTGCACGTTTCTATTTTCACTTTCAGGATCGCATGACAGAACCAGTTTGTAAGCTTGTTCATAATTTCCAGTTGAATAGTTGACCTTAGCAAGGTTGAGCAAGGCATGTTCGTAATGCGGGAAAATATCAAGTGATTTTTGGAACCATACCAGGCTCGAATCATATTGCCCCATTTCGCCATAGGTTGAACCGATATTATTGATCACGGGAACATTGGAAGGGTGTTTTGAATACGCTTCTTTGAAATATCCAAGCGCTTTTTTGTAATCCTTATCCTTATGAAAAGCCACCATGCCTTTGTACATGATGGGCGGCATTGAAAACTTCGGTTCGATGGGTGCCAGCGGATGATATCCTTTTTCGATGTTTTTTTCGACTTCACGCCAGTTTTGCTGCTCTTTGGCCATTTGCGCTTTTGAAACATAATATTCGGAACGGATGCTGATAACCCCAAACCAAATGGAAAAAATCAAAAATACCAAAGGAACCGGAAATATCCATTTCACGAAAGATTGATTTATTTTTTTTGGATCCGGAATTGATTTTTCATGTTTTGAAAGGATAACAGCCACGATCAGGCAAACGAAGATCACCTGGTTGATTCGCTGTGCCGGGAACGAGAAAAATGAGATCACCAAAAATCCGATCAAACCGTTCAACATCCAGAAAACAGTCCACCATGATTTTGAGTCTTCCGATTGCTTTAAAACCTTAAATGCCCTGACTAAAATCAGAATAAAAATCAGAAGATAGATGATCAAACCCGGTATCCCTTTTTCGGAAGCAGTGGCAAGGTAGTCGTTGTGAGGTTGCCGCCATTGCCTGAAAACCGAGGGGAGGTATTTTCCATAATAAGGGTAAATATGCAGGACCCAGTTTCCCGGCCCGACACCAACTA
>JAGQVF010000142.1:2394-2602 GCA_020438135.1 Bacteroidales bacterium
TTTGTTTCGGACCGGAAAACATACTGTTCTCAGGGATAAAAACCAGGGCCGTAATTCCCAGTACGAAGGCAATGACCGCAACACGCGCTATCCTGTTGATCAAATTTTTGTAAGGAGAAATAGCATGTTTTTTACGGAAAACAATGGTCAACAACAGGAGCATGCTCAAGCTTGTGAAAAACAATCCAATCCACACCGAACGGGTTTG
>JAGQVF010000009.1:0-10708 GCA_020438135.1 Bacteroidales bacterium
TATGAACCGCTTTGTCGCAAATGTTACCTGGCCAGCAACAAGTAACACTGAGTAAGGCATAGAGATTCCCACGCTTATTTTTGTTACAGTTTTTACTACTTTTGCAAACCATTTAAGTTGAATCCTAAAAATTTAGAATAGTATGAGAAATGCAATTTTTCTGACCCTTTTGTTGGGTATGATTGTAAGTATTGCCACTTCGCAGGAAAAACAAACCAAAGTTTTGATCAGTACTGAATATGGCGATATGACGGCCATTTTATACAATGAAACACCAAAGCATCGTGATAATTTTATCAAACTCGTGAAAGAAGGCTGGTATGAGAATTCGCCATTCCACCGTGTGATCAACAATTTTATGATCCAGGGGGGGCAAAATGCCGATGGCAGCCTTGATCCGGGCTACAAGGTACCTGCTGAGTTTTTACCTCAACTCTACCATAAAAAAGGCGCACTTGCTGCTGCCCGTCAGCCCGACCAGGTAAATCCTGAGAAAGCTTCTTCCGGTTCACAGTTTTACATTGTTCAGGGCCAGGTTTTTACATCAAATGATATTGCACGGTTCTCGCAACGTTCAGGGGTAGCCTATACGGATGAGCAAATAGAGACCTACACAACAATTGGCGGATATCCTCCGCTTGATGGTTCTTATACTGTTTTTGGAGAGGTGATAGAAGGTATGGATGTGATCGATAAAATTGCCGCCGTAAAAACAGGCCCGGGAGATAAACCGGTCCAGGATGTTACTATGTCAATAAAAATTATTGAATAAAATTTTATGAAAGATCAAGTCGATCGGTTGCTTGAGGAGATCAACAGCTTTACTGCCGAAACAACTGAACAGGTTGAGTCCTTCAGGTTAAAATTCCTTAGCAAAAAGGGTTTGGTTCCTGCTATGTTTGCCGAAATGCGAAATGTTCCGGTAAATGAAAAAAAAGAAGCCGGACAATTGCTGAACAATTTAAAAAACCGGGCCAATGAAAGGTTTGAAGAACTGAAAACTTTGGCAGAAACCAAACTAGCAGGGCCTGGGAAAAAGGAAGATCTCACGCGGCCGGTCGGATTTTCTGATGCCGGAACCCGTCATCCCATATCGATTGTTCGTAATGAGATTGTCGATATTTTTCAGAGAATTGGTTACACCGTTTCGGAAGGCCCTGAAATTGAGGATGACTGGCATAACTTTACAGCCCTGAATTTCCCAATTGAACATCCGGCACGTGATATGCAGGATACCTTCTTCATCGAAACCTCTCCTGATATCGCTTTGCGAACTCACACCTCTTCTGTTCAGATAAGGGAGATGGAGAAAAGCAAGCCTCCCATTCGTAAGATTTTCCCGGGAAGGGTTTTTAGAAATGAGGCTATCTCCGCCCGGGCTCATTGTATTTTTCACCAGGTGGAAGGACTATATATTGATGAAGGTGTGTCTTTCGCCGACCTGAAACAATCGCTGTATTATTTTGCCACCGAACTGTTTGGTGAAAACACTAAACTTCGGTTCAGGCCCTCTTATTTTCCATTTACCGAACCTTCAGCCGAAATGGATATCTCCTGTTTTATCTGTGGAGGTAAGGGATGTAAAATTTGTAAAAACTCAGGCTGGGTTGAAATTCTCGGATGTGGAATGGTCGATCCCAATGTTTTGGAAAACTGCAACATCGACAGTGAAAAATATACAGGCTTTGCCTTTGGAATGGGCATCGAAAGGATCACGATGTTAAAATACCAGATCGACGATATCCGTCTCTTTTTTGAAAACGATATTCGTTTTATCCGGCAATTTACCGGAGCTGTATAAACCGGGCAGCGGAATTCCTGTGCCATGATAAAAAGGTTGTTCGATATAGTAGTCTCACTTTTTTCCTTAATTATCCTTTTTCCTCTGTTTTTGTTGATTGCAATCTGGGTTGTCATCGATTCAGGATTCCCGGTTTTGTATGTTCAACAAAGGGTAGGCAGAGGAAACAAAGACTTTCCCTTGCTTAAATTCAGGACCATGCATCAGGGTGCTGATCAAAAAGGACTTCTTACCGTGGGCAGCAACGATCACAGAATTACCCGTGCCGGTGGTTTGCTGCGGAAGTATAAACTGGATGAGTTACCTCAGCTATTCAATATTTTGCGTGGACAAATGAGTTTTGTAGGGCCAAGACCTGAAGTCAGGAAGTATGTGGATCTATATACTTCAGACCAAAAGAAAGTTTTGTCGGTTAAGCCGGGCCTCACCGATTATGCCTCATTGCAGTACCTGGATGAAAACACTATTTTACAGCAATTCCCTGATCCTGAAAAAGCTTACATTGAGACAATTATGCCTGATAAGCTGATGTTGAATATCCGGTACATCAACCACAGGTCGTTGCTGACCGATATAAAGATCATTTTGAAAACAATCGGAAAAATTGTCCGCTAAGATTAGCGCAGGGCACGTATGAGCATATTCAGTTCCATCACCTTCGATTCGTATCCCAGTTTTTTATAGGAATAGATCAGGGTTTCAAACAAACGTTTCATGATGGTTGTGTTGTCGCAGGGTTTAAAATAGGCATCATTCGGTTCAATCCGCATGTGTTTGATGAATACATCAATTTCTCTTTGAGTGAAAACAGCGCCTTTGTTGAAAGGGTTGATATAAAACAACACCTCATTCTCATCTACAATTTTATATTTCTCTTCATGTGTTTCATCCACGTATGCCAGGATAAAATGTTGCGGAAGATTGACACCAAAAATTGGGATTCCGAGTTTTTGTGCGATAATGATGTACAATATTCCAATGGAAAGATGATTACCTTTTTTGCTTTCGAGCAGGCTGTTTATAAAGAGATTTTGCGGTGCATCAATGTTTGTTTTGTTGCCTTTATATCCATGAATCTCAAAAATGATGTGATTGATCACTTTAACCTTTTCGAGAGCAGTCAGATTACTGTTCAGCTCCAACCAAATATCTCTTTTTATCAGTTCAACCCGATTGATAATATCCTGTTCGTCGAGATCGGGATACTGGTATTTTGTAATCAGATAGAACCCCCGTAAAAGATCGAATGAATTGCTTCCGGCCCAGTGCGAAATGGCGATGCTGAGCTCTTTCAACTGAATGGTATGAATGATGTCTTCTATTCGGGTTTGAATGATATTATCGAACGAATTGTCCCAGGCATCTTCCAGAAGAGGAATGGCATCGTTGCCGTAATTCATCAGCTGATTCCTGATTTGGTCGAACATTTCATCGTTCGGTTCGTCAAGCAGGCTGATCAGGGCATTGAGTTCGTTATTTTTTTGATCCTGAGCCACAATCTTTAAAATTAACGGTAAAATTAAAGATTAATGTTCATTTTGCAAAAACTATTTCAAACGCTTCTGTTTGGCAGGGTGAAGCTAAACCTGCTTCCTTTTGATTCATGGCTCTCGGCTGATATTTCCCCTTTATTTATTTCGATCAGTTCCTTGCAAATAAGCAGTCCGATTCCGGATCCGTTTTCATTGTGCGTGCCGGGCATCTTTAGCTGATCATCGATCCTGAAAAGCTTCTTCAGATTTTCTTTACTTATTCCCGTACCGGTATCTTCAACATTGTATTTAACCATGCCATTTTTTGCTGCGGCCTCAATCCTTATTTTACCTCCCTCGTGGGTAAATTTGATCGCATTTGAAATGAGATTTCTAACCACCGACTTGATCATGTTTTCGTCAGCCCAGGCACTTAACCGAACCGGTATGTCGAGGTCAACTGCTATCTTTTTATTTTTAAGACTGCTTTTGAAAATGGCCAGGTTCTCATTGGTGATCGTACTCAGGTTGATTTGTTTAGGATTGTATTCAAAATTACCTGTTTGTGTCCGGGCCCACTCGAGCAGATTTTGCAGTAACTTAAATGTGTTTTCGGAGGTTTCAACGATATTCTTCACAAAACTTTTGCGCTGCGATTCACTAAAGTTATCGTATGCTTCATACAACAGGTTGGCAAAACCAAGTATCGAACTGAACGGATTTTTAAGGTCGTGAGCGATGATGCTGAAAAATTTGTCCTTCATCGCATTTACATTCAACAGTTCTTTTTCTGATTTGATGAGGATTTCCTCGGCTGTTTTCCTTTCTGTAATGTCGATTGCGACCATCATAATGGCCCGTTTCTCTTTAAATTTTACGACAGAACCCAGGGTTTCGATCCATCGTACTTCGTTGTTTTTTCGAATAATGCGATAGATCTGTTTGGTAGATCCCGATTTACCCTTCAGGGCATTGATCACCTCCCGTATCGAACGGGTTACATCTTCGGGATGAACAATTATCTGGAGCCAATGCCGGCCTTGTTTCTCCATTTCCTCCATGGTATAGCCGGTTATTTCCTCCAGTTCACGGTTCCCGAAAATGATTCGCATGTCCTGTATGATCAGCATTGCCTGCAGCGAATTTTCGACAAGCATCCTGTATTTGTGCTCTGACTCGCGAATCATCTGATCGGCCTGCTTCGGGAGTGTAATATCCTCGATGTTGATGATGATGTTTGACCTGGCGGTGTTTCTATCATTAACAGGTGTGATGGTATATTTTAAAAATGAATGTTTTCCCCATTTTGATGTGTATTCGCTCTCGCCCGCCACTGATTCGCCAGTTTCGATACAATGCTTTATCTCCTGTGCTATTCCCGACTTAATGATCGGTTTAAATTGCAATACGTTGATTTTTTTCGTTTCCGCTTCGTTGGGAGACCCCAGGATGTTCAACAGGTTTTTATTGATACCCAGGATATTTCCATGTGTATCGATATACAATATGCCGGTTGGGGCATTTTCTACAAGTGTTTTATACTTGGTTTCACTTTTTTGAAGTTCTACAAGTGTTTGGGTTAATGTTTCCTTGTTTTCGGTTAATTCGGAATTAAATTTCTTCAGTTTTTTGTTGGTAAGGATTTTTCCTTTGATATCGTAGTAAACAAGTAAACCGAAGATCAGCATCAAAATAAAAATCACGATCAGGTAAGTTCTTTGTGCTTCAATCTCTTTTTCTTTTCGCTGATTGTCTGAAATTAGGATTTCCCGCTCACGTTCCGACTTATCGATTTCGTGTTTGAGTTGCAGATCTGTTAATCGATCCTGAAATTCTTTATCATACAAATTTTGTTTGATTTCGCTGTATTTAATGTAATAATCGAGTGAAGCTTTATAGTTCCCTTCCGAATTTTCGATCTGATAATTCAGAAACATATTTTCGAGCAACATTCCATTTAATCCCAATGAGTCAGAGAGTTGCTGGCTTTGTACATTGTATTCCCTTGCCTTCCGGACATCTCCCATTTTAAAATAAACTTTGCCGATTGCATGAAACGATTGTGCTGTCCCCAGTCCTGTGCCATATTGTTTTTCGAGGTTGAGACTTTCAAGCAAATTGTCGAGTGCTTCTTTATACTTCCCTAGCGAAGCCTCACTCTCTCCGATATTGTTTAATGCATTGGCAATACCAATTTGATCTTCATATTTTTCGTATACCCTGAGTGCTTTTTTGTAATAATTGATGGCAAGGTCGTTTTGATTCCAATCGCTGTATATGATTCCGATATTGTTATATGATCCTGCCAATCCATATTCGTGGCCCAGTTCCTCTTCAATTCTTAATGAATGCTGGTAATATTCGAGGGCCTTTTCTTTATTGCCCCAGTCGTAATACAAAATGCCGATGTTATTCAGGGCATTTGCAATCCCTGCTCTGTTTCCGATATCTTCAACAATATCAAGTGATTTCATGTAGTAATTAAGGGCATTTTCATAACTGCCTATTTCATAAAATATGATTCCGATGCGGTTGTATAAGTTTGCATGAAAATCCTTGTTTTTAATTTCCCCGATATGATCGGCACAAAGTTGATAAGCTTTAAGCGATTCACTGTAATTCCCTGCAGCGTGATACAAATCACCTAATAAAAATGAGGCATTGCAATGTTGCTTGATATATCCTTTACTACCGGCAATGTCAATCGCTTCCTTATACCCTTTTATGGCTTTTTCGTTTTCTTCAATCTCTTTATAGGTGTCCGAAAGGGCTATCAGGATTTTGCAGGTGGTACTGTCTTCAGCATGTTCCCGGCTCAGATTCAGTGCTTTTTGCAAAAAATATTCGGAAGAATCAAAGGCATGCAACAGGTAGTCCGCTCTTCCTAACAGGTACAAAGCGTCAATTACAGGTAACTTTTCATTTTTTTGATTTGCAACTGAAAGGGCTTTTCTGGCTATCAATTTTGATTTTTGCGAATCGGATGAGATATATTCCCAGGATAAACTGATCAAATCATCACTGTTCTCAATGCCTTCCATTTCAGGAATTACCTGGCTGATAGCCTCTTGCTTTTGGTAGTTCCCTGAATCCTGGGCGATGATCACCGATAATGTGATAACCTGGATAAAAAGTAATATGAATAATCCTCTTACAATCAATTGTTGAATATATAAATCCACATACCCAATGAAAAAGGTTATGCAAAATACAAAATTCCTAAATAAAAAACAATACATTACTCTATTTGGAAGCAGTTAGCTTCTCAAGCAAGATTGCGATCAATGAATGAATGGCCTCTTTGTAGTTTTGGTTATATTCCTTTCGGTTTCTGTTTGCAATAGCCACACAAACAGTAAGTGTTTGATGACCAAGCATATTCCCCAGTCCATACAGAGCAGAGGTTTCCATTTCATAATTCAGTATTCTTTTACCTTTAAAGTCAAAATGCCGGAGTTTATCGTTTAGTCCCGGAAGCGTTAAAGGCAGTCTCAATTGCCTGCCCTGGGGGCCATAAAATCCTGGAGCAGTCAACGTAATCCCCTTAAAAAATAGATCATCCCCAAATTTGTTTATCAAATCGCCTTTTGGTTTAATGGCATAAGGTAAAGAGAGATTTTTATGCCAGCCTGCAAACCTGGCAAATGCTTCTGACAAGCTCATTTCATCTTCCGAAAAAGGATAATCGTAAAAATGCAAGACGCCATCAAGTCCAAGAGCGTATTCCGAAACGATAAAAGCATTTAACGGAATGTCGGGTTGTAACCCTCCTGAAGTACCCAACCTGATCAACCGAAGCGACCTGAATTTTTCTTTAACCGTTCGGGTTTCAAAGTTGATGTTAGCCAATGCATCCAGTTCATTTAACACGATATCGATGTTGTCGGCTCCCATGCCTGTCGACATAACTGTAAGCCGAACCTTGTTCAGCACACCTGTGTGGGTTTTGATCTCCCTGTTTTGTGCCTTGAATTCAACTTTGTCGAAATAGGAAGAAATTGTTTCCACCCGGCCGGGGTCGCCAACAAGAATAACAGTATCAGCAACATTTTCAGGAGCGATATGCAAATGATAAATGGTCCCGTCAGGGTTTAATATCAATTCCGATTCACCGATCTTTTTGGAATTCGCCATGGCGATTTATTCTACTTTTGTCGGCGGCAAAGGTAAGAATTTATAACTATGTTCGCAGAAATCATATCGATCGGTGATGAGTTGCTCATAGGGCAAACCATCAACACAAATGCAGGCTGGATGGGTGAAGTATTAAATGTAGCCGGTTTCAGGGTGAGGCGGGTACTCACTATTTCCGACAACCGGGATGAGATTTTGCGCAATCTGGATGAAGCCTGTGCGCATTCCGACATCGTTTTGCTAACCGGTGGATTGGGGCCTACAAAGGATGATATCACTAAAAAAACACTGGCAGACTATTTTGACGATTCTTTGATTTTCGATCAAATAGCATATGATAATATCATCGAACTTTTTGGAAAATACAACCGAGATGTCGGTGAACTGAACCGGCAACAGGCATATGTTCCCTCCACCTGCATTCCCATCAAAAACAAACAGGGGACAGCTCCCGGAATGTGGTTCGAAAAAGAGGGAAAGGTTATTGTATCAATGCCGGGCGTTCCCTATGAAATGAAATCGATGATGACCGGTTTTGTAATTCCAGAATTAAAGAAACGTTTCAGGACTCCATCGGTTGTTCATAAAACAATTTTAACACAGGGCATCCCCGAATCGGAACTGGCCGAAAAAATCTCGGAATGGGAAGATGCTTTGCCCGATCACATCCGGCTCGCCTATCTGCCGGGTGCGGGAATGGTGAAATTGCGCTTGTCGGGAGTTGGCGAAAAGGAAGAAAACATCAAGGAACAAATTGATACTCTATTTAAGGATCTTGAAAAATATATACCTGGAGAGATCATCGGTCCGGAAGATGAAAAACTCGAAATGGTGATCGGAAACCTGCTGCGTGAACGGGGCCAAACCCTTTGCACTGCTGAAAGCTGCACCGGTGGAACCATCGCACATTTGATCACCTCGGTTGCCGGTAGCTCCGATTATTTTAAAGGTGCTGTAGTGGCTTATGCCAACGAGATCAAACAAAACCTGCTTGATGTGAAAGAAAAAGATCTGATCAACCATGGAGCGGTGAGTAGTCAGGTGGTGAGGCAAATGGCTGAAGGTGCCCGGCAAAAATTCGGGACCGATTATGCCATTGCTACCTCAGGCATCGCCGGACCGGGTGGGGGAACCGACGAAAAGCCGGTCGGCACCATCTGGATTGCCATTGCCACACCCGGAGAAACGTTGGTAAAACATTATCAATTCGGGGATGACCGGCACCGGAACATCACCCGTACAGCATTAACCGCTTTGAATTTGATGCGTAAAGCGATGAAGGACTGATCAAGTCATGCTTATTGTTTCTGTTCGTTGAATCGACGAAACAACTTTCCCTGCATAATTTAGTATTTTTGTGCTTTTCTTAGCATTATCTTGAATATGAATATACCTTTTGAAAAAACACGATATACCCTGAGATCAATCGCTTCGGGGAAAAGTTTTGACGACACGGGCTGGTTGCTTGAAGCACCGGGTGAAAACAATCCGACGTTGATCAGGGCTGAGTACGACAAAAAACAACTGGAAGTAAAATCAGATGATTACGGCCTTTATAAATTTGCCGACTGGCTGCCCATTCACCGGATGTTGCATGGCTCCTCGGCTCCCGTTACCTTTAAAAGCAAAGCGCTTGCCGGTGAGTTGGGCCTTAATAATTTATACATTACGTTCAGCGGATACTGGCCGGAGATCGGAGCCGGAATGAAAACCTGTTCCTTCAAAGAAACCGAGGCCTATTCGGTTTGCGGAAGACTGGAACCCAATGACGATCACATTTTGGTGGTGGCCTCAGCCGGAAATACAGCCCGATCGTTTGCACGGGTTTGTTCCGACAACAATATCAACCTGCTGCTTTGCGTACCGGAAGATAACCTTGATGCACTCTGGTTCGATACCCCCTTGAATGATTGCGTTAAGCTGGTAGCTTCCCGCAAAGGCGGTGATTATTTCGATGCCATCCATTTATCAAACCTTGCGGTGGAAATTGATCGCTTTATTCCTGAAGGAGGAGCCAAAAACGTTGCCCGTCGCGATGGAATGGGCACAACAGTGCTTTCTGCCGTAACTGAGATCGGAAAGATCCCCGACTACTATTTTCAGGCCGTTGGAAGCGGAACAGGTGCCATAGCTGCCTGGGAAGCCAATCTGCGCCTTATCGAAGACGGGCGGTTTGGAAATAACAAAATGAAATTGATGGTATCGCAGAATATACCCTTTCACCCGATCTATAATGCCTGGAAAGCAGGCTCTGAGCAAATGCTGCCTTTTGATGAGGATGAAGCCCGCAGACAGGTGGAGGAGATCAATGCCAAGGTGCTTTCCAATCGAAAGCCTCCTTATGGAATAGCCGGCGGTTTGTATGATGCCATGAAAGATTCGGGTGGTGATGTTCTGCTGGCAGACAACGAACAGGCCGAAAGTGCCTCCGTGATGTTTAAAGTGCTCGAAGGGATCGATATTCACCCTGCTTCGGCAGTGGCGGTGTCTTCATTGATACAGTACGTAGCCGCCGGAAAACTCACCATGGATGACCTGGTCATGCTCAACATCACCGGCGGAGGTGAAGAACGGTTTAAACATGATAAGGAACTTTTCTACCTGAAACCATCTTTGATCTTTGATGTCAATCCCGATCCGGATGCAGTGAAATCAAAAATTGCCGGATTGTATATGGCATAGGTTTTATCATTTAGAAATTTTAAATCAGAACTAAAATGGACCACAAGTTAATGATCTACAACACCCTGACCCGAAAGAAGGAGTTATTCGAACCATTGAACCCTCCATTTGCAGGCATGTATGTTTGTGGTCCCACAGTGTATGGCGATGTTCACCTCGGGCATTCACGCCCTGCCATCACTTTTGATGTGGTTTTTCGTTATTTGACCCACCTGGGTTTTAAAGTTCGGTATGTGAGAAATATTACCGATGTCGGCCACCTGGAGGGCGACGCCGATGCAGGAGAGGATAAGATCGGTAAAAAAGCAAGGCTCGAGAACATCGAACCGATGGAGGTGGTTCAGTTTTACACCAATCAGTATCATGCCCAAATGGATAAACTCAACATCCTGCGTCCGGGGATCGAACCCCATGCATCGGGGCACATCATCGAGCAAATCGAAATGATCAAAAAAATTCTGGATGCCGGATTTGCTTATGAAAATGAAGGATCGGTCTATTTTGATATTGAAGCTTACAATAAAAAGCACAATTACGGAATTTTATCGGGTCGAAAGATCGAAGAGCTGTTTACATACACCCGTGAGCTCGATGGACAGGAAGAGAAAAAAAACAGCTT
>JAGQVF010000009.1:10764-11194 GCA_020438135.1 Bacteroidales bacterium
CCCTGGAGTGAAGGATATCCCGGATGGCACCTCGAATGTTCGGTGATGGGAACCAAATACCTCGGCGAACAATTTGATATTCACGGGGGTGGTCTTGATCTGCAGTTTCCACATCACGAGTGTGAAATTGCCCAGTCGATGGCTGCCAACAATACCATGCCCGTAAAATACTGGATGCACAACAACATGATCACCCTCAACGGACAGAAAATGGGGAAATCGCTTGGCAATGCCGTCTCGCTCGAAGATTTTTTCACCGGCCATCACAAGCTGCTCGAAAAGGCCTACCATCCGATGACCATCCGTTTTTTTATGTTGCAGGCGCATTACCGTTCACCGCTTGATTTTTCGAATGAAGCTTTGCAAGCTGCAGAGAAAGGATTCAAAAAGTTGATCGAGGCCATACATAGTTTGGGTAAACTGCAAACTT
>JAGQVF010000143.1 GCA_020438135.1 Bacteroidales bacterium
CATATTCTTTCAACTGTTTTTCAGTCTGGAAAACAAGCGCATCAGCATTGTTCAGTTTATCAATCTCTTCTTTCGCTTTTTTGTCTGCTTCAGCATTTGCTGATGCTTCGTCTTTCATTTTTTTGATCTCGTCATCCGAAAGACCTGAAGAAGCTTCGATGCGAATGTTCTGTGATTTCCCTGTCGCTTTATCCTTAGCTGTTACGTGAAGGATACCGTTGGCATCGATGTCGAAAGTAACTTCGATTTGCGGTACACCACGTGGAGCTGGGGGAATTCCATCGAGGTGGAATCTGCCGATGCTTTTATTCTGATTGGCCATCGGACGTTCACCCTGCAGGATATGAATTTCAACCGAAGTTTGACTATCTGCTGCCGTGGAGAAAGTTTCCGATTTTTTAGTCGGGATGGTTGTATTGGACTCAATCAGTTTGGTCATTACGCCACCGAGGGTTTCAATACCCAAAGAAAGTGGAGTTACATCAAGCAACAATACATCCTTAACTTCTCCTGTTAAAACGCCACCCTGGATGGCGGCACCAACCGCAACAACCTCATCCGGGTTAACTCCTTTCGAAGGAGCTTTACCAAAGAAATCCTGCACTGTTTTCTGAATGGATGGGATACGGGTAGATCCACCAACGAGGATCACCTCATCTACATCGGATGCATTCATTCCGGCATCTTTCAACGCCATTTTGCAGGGGCCAATGGTTGCATTAACCAGGTCTTCGGTGAGCTGATCAAATTTTGAACGTGATAATTTACGAACAAGGTGTTTCGGCACACCATCCACCGGCATGATATACGGCAGATTGATTTCCGTTTCGCTGGAGCTTGACAGTTCGATCTTGGCTTTCTCGGCAGCTTCTTTCAAACGTTGCAATGCCATCGGATCTTTTTTCAGATCAACACCTTCATCTTTCTTAAACTCTTCTGACAGCCAATCGATGATCTTTTGATCGAAGTCATCACCACCAAGGTGGGTATCACCATTGGTTGATTTTACCTCAAATACACCGTCTCCCAGCTCAAGGATGGAGATGTCGAAAGTACCACCACCGAGGTCGTAAACGGCTACTTTAATATCTTTATTTTTTTTGTCGAGACCGTAAGCCAGCGATGCAGCAGTCGGTTCGTTAATGATCCTTTTCACCGTGAGTCCGGCAATTTCACCGGCTTCTTTGGTAGCCTGACGTTGTGAGTCGCTGAAATAAGCCGGAACGGTAATAACTGCTTCGGTAACTTCCTGCCCAAGGTAATCCTCAGCCGTTTTTTTCATTTTCTGAAGTACCATTGCTGAGATTTCCTGAGGGGTATATTTCCTGTCATCAATCTGAACGCGTGGCGTATTATTGTCGCCTTTTAACACTTTGTAGGGCACCCTTTCAACTTCTTTGGATACACGGTCGAAAGTTTCACCCATAAATCTTTTGATACTGAAGATGGTTTTTTCGGGGTTGGTGATGGCCTGACGTTTAGCCGGATCACCTACCTTTCGTTCACCATTTTCAGTGAATGCCACAATTGAAGGAGTGGTCCTTCTGCCTTCACTATTCGGAATAACAACAGGTTCGTTTCCCTCCATTACGGCAACACACGAGTTCGTTGTTCCAAGGTCAATTCCAATTATTTTTCCCATTTTTTTATGCTTTTATATTTTCGAGATTTACAATTTCAATTTATCGGTTCACGGCTTGTTCAATCATTATGCCAAATGAGGGGAGATATAAATCAGGTGTATCAACACCGTGGCATACTTTCTTGTTAGCAGGCTTGTATGTTGTTTGCCAGAAGGTTAAAAGGAAATTGTTCCTGAAATTATGTAAGGGATTTTTTATGACAAAAAGTCATACCGGGCATCAATCAACAATAAACTTAATATACAAATTTATAATTCGGATCTTCGTTATTGATAAGTTCATTTTTGGTAGGATCATCCAGCTCAATCAATCTTTTTTCGTAATACCTGCTTGAAAAGATGCCAATACCATTATCAACATTGCTGAATTGAGGTTTTTCCTGAATGATGCTTGTTGATGGTTCATTCACTTCCATATAAAGTGAAAGATTTTCTTCGGCTGCCCTAACAAGCACTTCAACCAAACCGGTGAAACGTTGGCTTACCTGATCTTCAGCAGCCTGATCATCGTAAGGAATAAGGTTTTCACAAGTTGAGTAGAAGTTCAGGTCTTTGTAGTAAACTTCATATTCGGAGGTGTTGTTCGAAGCATCAACACTCGCTTTTGAGAGTACGATATACCTCGATCTTTCTTCACCTGTAGTCAACAACTCTCTGAAATTAAAACGCAGCTCGAATTCATACTTACCGGCATTATCTGCATCATTCCAGCTAAATGTTTTGGAAGAATTGTCATTCTTAAGGAACTTGATGGTACGTTGTACGGAAGGGTAGGTGATTCGGAACTCCTTCACCAGGTTGGTTTCTGATGCGATCACTTTGCCGCTGGCCGGATTTGTGATGCTCAATTTATAGGTATGTTCCTCATCGAACCAGATCAGTGCACTATCAACCAGGTTGTCGCCAAGGTATATATAATCTACATCGATTGGTGAGTCAGGTTTCCAGAAATATACAATTTGATCAGGATAATAAAACTGTCCTGCTTCTTTATTGGTTACGGTTGTTTTTTCAAGTATATGGGAATCCAGTAAATTTCCCTGGTCGGAAAACTCTTCGATCTTAACTTCAAGGTCATTTATATACTGGTTCGAATCAGGATTTGCAGCATAGGTGAGCACATCTGTTTCGGATAAATAGGCTTTGTTGATCTTTATAAATTGGGTGTCCGATTTTTGGTCGAGAATGCCATACACAACCGTAATGTCTTTGTATTCAGTTGTAGTATCGAAATCTGTTTCGCAGGATGAAAAAGAAAAAGCCAATCCAGAAATAATCAACAGGGAAAATAACCATGACTTCATAGCATGTTGTATTATAGGGTAATCAATTTCGCAAATGTAAATATTTAAACTAACATCCCGATGGCTATTTTATTGTCTGTTGTTTTTCTTTTCCAAATCTGCAACCCGGGTTTACAACGAAAACTTTTAGTGACCTTTTATGTTAAAAAAGGAAACCTGCTGCCATAAACTTGAAAGTATTGTGATGTTCTTTTTACTTTTGTAAAAATTTGATCCAAATGCAGAAAGCAAAAGACTCAAGACAATTTTATTCGAAAATCACCACGCATGTGTTGCAGGAGATGAAACTTAAAGGGGAAAAGATTGCCATGCTAACGGCATATGATTTTTCGATGGCAAGAATCCTGGATGATTCAGGGATTGACGTAGTATTGGTCGGCGATTCGGCTTCCAACGTAATGGCCGGTCATAAAACCACTTTACCCATCACCCTTGACGAAATGATCTATCATGCGTCCTCAGTGCAGCGGGCGGTGACCCGGGCGCTGATCGTCGTTGATCTTCCGTTTGGTACCTACCAGGGAAATTCAATTGAGGCACTGCACTCCGCAATCCGGATCATGAAAGAATCGGGAGCCAATGCCATCAAAATTGAAGGTGGTGAGGAGGTTATCGGGTCGGTGAAACGGATCCTTTCGGCCGGAATTCCGGTGATGGGTCATCTGGGCCTTACCCCACAGGCAATTCATAAATTCGGAACCTATGTGGTGCGTGCAACTGAAAAAGACGAAGCTGATAAGCTCGTCAGGGATGCACATCTTTTGGAAGAAGCCGGCTGCTTTGGTATCGTCCTGGAAAAAATTCCTGCCAACCTTGCTGAATTGGTAACCAATGAGGTTAAAATTCCGTGCATTGGTATCGGGGCCGGCAACAAAGTGGACGGACAGGTACTTGTACTGCACGATATGCTTGGAATTACGACCAAGTTTTCGCCTCGTTTTCTGCGCAGATATCACAATTTGAGTGAAGAAATCAAAGGTTCTGTTACGGCATACATCGACGATGTTAAATCGGTCAACTTCCCGAATGAACGTGAACAATATTAATTAAATAGTATTCGCTCCAATTTATCAGCAGATTTCTGTAAATCGCCATATGATTGAATTTGATCCTGTATCGCAAATTATCTATGAGGACAACCATTTATTGGTAATCAATAAAAATCCCACCCAAATCGTTCAGGGCGATAAAACAGGAGACCGTCCTTTAAATGAATCCATCAAACGCTTTTTGAAGGAGAAATACAATAAACCCGGAAATGTGTTCCTGGGTGTGGTTCACCGGATTGATCGTCCGGCAAGCGGTTTGGTTTTGTTTGCCAAAACGTCAAAAGCCCTTACAAGGGTAAATGAAATGATCAAAAGAGGTGATTTGCGTAAAACCTACTGGATTATCGTAGCCAAACGCCCGGAACAGGAAGAAGGCGAATTGGAAAACCATCTGTGGAAATACGAAAAGAAAAATAAGTCGTTTGTTGTAGATTCAAAAAAGAAAGGAGCAAAAAAAGCTTTATTGCACTATCGGTATCTCCGTTCGAAAAACAACCTTCATTTAATTGAAGTTGAGCTTAAAACCGGCCGTCACCACCAGATTCGAGTTCAGTTTGCCCACTTGGGTAACCCGGTTAAAGGTGATGTTAAATATGGTTTTCCCAAAGCCAATGATGGACCATTTATACATTTGCATGCTCAAAGACTCGAACTGACCCATCCTGTGACGGGAGAGATTTTGAAGCTTGAAGCAGATCCTCCCGAAGAAAAGAGCTGGTCGGTATTTATTAAAGAATAGAGGGTCATCTGATACTGTTGATCTTTCGGCAATAATTTTCAGAATAAAGGACAATCTTTTATTGTGTTAGTTAAATTCGAAAATGATTTAATTTTTTGATTGTCAGTGATTACTGAAGGAAACACTTTTCTTTTCCGCTTGTTTGTCAGTTTCCGGAATAAACCATCGTTACGAAAAAATTGTTTGGGCACTTAATAACTAATGTTTAAAAAAAATTAAAAAAACTTGATTTTTTTCAAATTTTACTATATTTGCACCTCAGGAAAAAAACCGATCACAATATCAGGTTGATTGATTTGGTGCTAAAAAAAACAAAACATTAATATGAGAAACCAACCGGCAAGTTTACAACAAGGGGTATGTTGTCGCTACACCTTTCGTGTCTTGTTTTGTTATTTCCTATCCGTACGAATTTCAAGCGATTATTTGAAATCAATAATAAGTTAATTTATTATTTAACCTAAATTTAAAATGTGTATGAAAAAGTTTACTAGATTATGGCAACTGATGATGATCCTTCTGCTATCATCGTCTGTAGCTTTTGGTCAGTACAAGTCGGCAATCCCGACCAATACGGCTGACGCTAAAGCTAAACAGTCCGAAAAAGTTAACAATCAAGCAGAAAAGACGCGTGTGTCGAAGCAAATGCAGGTTATGCAAGATGAAGAAATGCAATCACCTGCATCGGAGATCAACACAGCTGCTCCTTCGCAGGTAACTGCTCCTGCCGATCTTACCAAGCAGGAAGAGATCAAAAAAGCACAGGAAGCTACACAATCAGCAGCTATTCAGGCACAGGGCGCTTCTATTTCAGCCTACCTGGATAAACCAATGTCAAATGCAGTGTATGATCCCAAACTGTATCCGGTTCCGGATCAGGGTGGTGATGATATTGCAACAGCGGTTGTTTTATCAGGTGCTCTGCCTATCACTTCTTCTGGTACAACTTCCGGTTATACCGATGATTACGATGAGATATGTCCTTACGGACCCAGCACGGCTCCTGATGTAGTTTATTCATATACGCCTGCTGGAAACCAGGATGTGGATATCGACTTGTGCGGATCACTCTATGATACCAAATTATTCGTTTATGAAAACGCCTATACCCCCGGTGCACCTTTCGCATGTAATGATGATTTTTACACTGTAGCAGGTGATCCTTGTGGTCAATGGGTTTCGAAAATAGAAGGTGTTACACTTACCGGTGGAAATACCTACTATATTGTAGTTGATGGATATGACGCTGCTTCATTTGGTGACTACTCGCTGGAGATCAGGGATTATGTACCCCCGGATCCTTGTGTTTGGGGTATTGATATTCAATGTCCTACCGGTGCAACAGCTGAAACAGAACTTTGC
>JAGQVF010000144.1 GCA_020438135.1 Bacteroidales bacterium
GCCATTTTCGATCATGGCGGTGGCATCGATTTCGGCTTCCAGCTTGATGGTTTCTACCGGTGGGCCAGTCAAACGCAATGCTTCAGAAAAAGCGCCTTCTGCACCAACCCCTTGCACCTGGAAGGTACGGGTGAGTGTTTCAGGATTGTATTGCAGGGGAATGATCTTTTTGATGGATGAATTTTCAGGATCGATCAAAACGATACCCCCCTTTACAATGCGTGGTGAACCTGGAAATGTGCTCATAAATTTTTATGGATTGCAGTGAACAGTGGTGCTGGTGCCTTTTTCCTTGTGGTACTCTTCGATTGTTTTACCTGAACAATCCACAATTTGAATGTTTTCATGATGCGCATCATTCAGCATTTTGTTAAATTTTGCTACATCTTTTTTCCATTCTTCATGGGCTTCTTCAAATGGTTCCCGATCATCATTTACTTTACCGGTATATTCGGGCCATTTTATGGATGAGGTCCCGGTTCTGATGGAATTGATAAACTCCTCGCCATGCTGACCTTCATGAAACCCAAGGGTTTTGTGTTCTTTGGTGGTATCTTCGGCGCGGGTGCCAACTCCATACCCCGAGGTGTCTCTCGGATTGGCTCCACTGCTGTAAAAAGTCTGTACAGTATATTTGATATCCGGTTTTGTAGGTGTAAAGGTCATGCTTTTGATCTTTCCTTGACCGTCCCAGTTGTAGCCGGGTGTTTTAAACCAGTCGTTCGTTTCAGGAACCGGTTTGATCTTCGTTACTGCGCCACTTGCAACGGCAGATGAGTTATACACATCCGGTAGCACCACAATGGTTACATTATCGAATTTTACTTCGAATCCCCCTTCATCTCTGGCTGTTGCCCCTTCCACGATGGGCGTCGACTGCATGGTTTTATTGAGGTGTGCGATCACCTCATCATTGTCGGCTCCCTTTCTCTCCTTTAATTTCCCGATAAGGGCAAGCTTTTTATCAGCCGGCAAATCCTGAAGCATATTTTTTTCTTTGGTGTTTTTCAGGTCATCGTTAACGATCCTGCCGTTGTCCAGTCGCCATTGGTTGATCTTTTTGACTTCTTCACCCAGTTTTTCTTTTCTTTTATCGTCATCTTTTTCTTTCAGATAATCAATGCCGACGTTTATGATGGGAGCTGAACTGGTCGAAGCACCTTCTTTGTCTTCTGAAAAATCGGTTTGCAGGTATCCACCCGATTCTTTAAAACCGGTACCTGCCACTTTGCCGATGTCGTCGGGGAAGAAAGCGCGCAAATCGTCCCACACCTGTTTTTGTGCTTTGAGGGATTGTTTTATCCCTGTATTTTCTTCTTTTTTCGGAGGTCCGCCTTTTTTCTGAATGACGGGAGTTGCCGGGGTGTGAAGGCTTGTGGAACTATTTTTACCCATCCGGGGCGCCTTTCCCTGCTGAATCACATGGGTGAGTTCATGCGCCAGCAGTTTTTGACCTTCCCGGTTTTGCGGATTAAAATATCCATTTCCGAAAACGATGTTGTTTTTGTGTGTATAAGCTTTTGCGTGGATTGAACGGGCTGCTTTTCCGGCCTTTTCATCGTGATGAACCCGAACCTTGCTGAAATCATATCCGAAGTGGTTTTCGAAAAAGGATTTGGTTTTCGCCGGGAGCGGTTTGCCACCGGAACCGGGTAAAACCTGTTCAGCCTGCACCATGGCGTTTTGCGAAGAGGCGTTTTCCCGTTTCATCATTATTTCCTCCTCTTCTTCCTCTTCCTGTCGCTGAATTTCAGGCATGGAAACATTTCCATTCAATTTGGTCTGCAACATCTCCTCTTCTTCGCAATCGGCACATTTTGGTTGAATTTTGTTTTGAACTGATTCCCCTTCTGATCCTAAGTTTAAGTCAGGTGTTTTTTGATTCGACATGATGCTTTCCGCCATCCGGTCGGCCTCCTGTTCGTATTTATCGTTGGGTTGACCAACCGTTAATTTGGGTTGAACAGCAGACCATGCCGAAATTGCAGGAATGTTGGCAAAATTGAACCCAAATTTCGGGGACTGTTGGTTCAGAGCGTTTTCTTTTTTTGCATTAGCAGGCTCCTGACCTTTTGGTTTGAAGGTCGCTGAACTTTTAGCCGGTTGTGTTTTATGGAGTGTTGTTTTCATCTTGACTATCGGTTATTTCCAAATCCTTCAAAGATTGATTTTGCAATTTGTTTTCCTATGGAATTTGGTGTTGAGCCTTTAGATATGAAGAAAGACCCTCCGTTCACCGTTGAAATTTGCTGTGAATCCAGGTAGGCATTGGGCATCCCTTTTTCAGAAATCATTTTTGCCAGCTCGTTCCGGATGGAATTACCGATCTTATCCCTGTCAATGTATGGAAAACCTTCCAGGATCAATTCGTCGATGTTTATTTCGATGGATTGTCTCATAACCACGATCCCGATTCAAGCGTACTCATAGGTTTTTCGAGTTTGGAATATTCACTTTTAGCCGCTCTTCGAATGTGTTCCATTTTTACGTTTTCGTCTGCATCTGCAGCAATGAAAGCAGCGTTCATGGCGATGTTCCGAATATTCCCACCTGCCACATTGAGTTTGGCCAGTTTGTTCAGGTCAATTTTCTCCGTAGGGGTTTCTTTTGGGAAAACCCGTTTCCATATTTCCGAACGATGAACGGCATCAGGAAAAGGAAACTGCACCACAAACCGGAGCCGGCGCATGAAAGCCTTATCCAGGGATGTTTTCAGGTTTGTTGTAAGAATAGCCAGTCCCCGGTAGGCTTCCATGCGTTGCAAAAGATAGCTCACCTCTATATTCGCATAGCGATC
>JAGQVF010000145.1 GCA_020438135.1 Bacteroidales bacterium
TAAGGGACCTGCAGGATCATGTTTTTATCACGATGACCGTTTTTCCTGATGAATTCATAATCAACACCTGCACGCAGTTCGCCTTGCAGAATTTTCATTCCGGTTTCAATCCTGAAGCCGGTGTTAATCGCTTTAATTTTGCTTATGGCCACCACGGTATCGGAAAAAGGTCTTTCTTTATTGTCCATTTCATGATTTACATCCGAACGATACATTTTTGCCCCGACAAAATGTACAAAACCTGAAGTATTCTCCCATCTGTAATCCGCTGACATCAGCCGTGTATCATCTTTTCTTTCATCCATGGGTAACGACGGGAACAAAACATCACGGCCTTTAGACTCACCGTAATCAATGGTAAAGATCTGATTTTTTGATGGTCTTATCCCTGCCTGAAGACTGTAATAATTTTTTACAAAAGACGATCTGATTTCATTGCCGTTGCCGTCCTTATAATTCCCATAATTTTTTCTTCCTCCCGAAATCCTAATAAATCCAAGCCTGTAACCGGCCGCAACCGACAGATAATCTTTGTCGCCTTGCCAGTTGCTTTCGTATGATTTTAAAGCATGTATATGAATAAAATTTGAGTCGGTGGGGTAGCTGTGGATTGTACGAAGATTGATAACACCTCCAAACGCCGGACCGTAGCGAAGTGCATAGGGCCCTTTAAGCACCTCAATGGAGCTTATTTCTTCCGGCTCGATATGCGCTGTAGCCGGATCCATTCTGTTGGGACAACCTCCTTCAATTTTCTGACCTGAATTAATGATTACGTTCAACTGGCTGAATTTAAAGCCTCTCAACACCGGATCAATTTGGGTTCCTCCCTTCCTTATCCCGCTGATGTTTTGTGACGAACGTAAAAATGTGCCAACATCTGTTATAGCATGTTCGATTAGTTTTTCCCGATATTCAATATTGCCTGCATAGGGAAACGGGCTGATAATCTTCCGCTTTTCCCTGTTTTCCTCTATGGTTACCTCATCCAGACCGATGATTGCTTTTTCAAGAAGAACATGCAGATGATATGTATCTTCTTTTTTATTGAAGTTAATTTCAACAGTTTTTGCAGAATAACCGATAGAGCTGAATTTAATTTGAAGCGGCCCTTCTTTTCCGGGATCAAATGCAAAATTTCCCGCCTGATCACTTGTGGTTCCCTGTCCGGTTTCTACACAAATTACTGATACATCCGGTAAGGGTTCTCCGCTGGAAGCATTTTTTACGGATCCTGAAAGAATAGGAAGAGATTGATTAAAAGCCGGAGATACAGAAAAGAAAAAAAGCGCCATGTAAATGAACACTCTCATGATAACCCTTGTTTTAGTAATCCTGATGGATAATTTAAAACAAATTTAAATAAAAATTGTATCCCTCTTGAGAGATCGGCGTATAAGAACAAATTTTACGTAAGATTTTTAAAATAAATACCTGCTATGCGAAAGAAAATACTACTGCTCTTAACTATTTTTTCGATAATACTTTTTTTTAATGTGAAAGCTGATAATCCGCCTGATCCGGGAGGAGGACCTACCGGTGATCCTGTTGGTGGCGGGTCTCCTGTTGGCAGTGGAATGGTAATAACACTGTTGTTGTCGGCCGGATATGCATCGAAAAAATTATATCATCTGAAAGAAAAAAAATAATCGATATCATAAACGAGAATTGTGGAAAGGCTTTGCATTTTTTGTGAAGCCTTTATTGTTTCTGTATGGCTCACCTTAAATTTTTGTGAACATTGCTTCCATAATATTAGTTATCAATATAATGTATATCTTTGCACCCCAATTTTAAAAGGCGAATTCAGTATATGAGCTACATTGCTTTTGATAAAAATCAACTGATCAATCTTTCATTTTCGTTGCAACGTGAAGTGCTGAGAACCAATAGAAAAGGTTCCTATTCAGGAACGACAGTGGTTAATTGCAACATCAGAAAATATCACGGATTGCTGGTATCATTTCAGCCCCGTATCGACCATCAGCATCACGTACTGATGTCGACACTTGATGTTACAATTGTTCAACAGGAAAAAGAATTCAACCTTGGAATTCATAAATATGAAGGTGATGTTTTTGAGCCGGGTGGTCATAAATATATTCGTGAATTTGTGGCTGATCCTGTTCCCAAACTTACCTACCGGGTGGGCGGCGCAATCTTAACGGTGGAGTCGGTATTTGCTGAAAATGAAGACAGACTGTTATTGAAATACACACTGGTAGATGCACATTCTGATACAAAACTCAAATTTAAACCGCTTCTTGCCTTCAGAAATGTACATTTCCTGAGCCGGGCCAACGACTATGCAGATAAGTCGTTTGATAAAATAAAGAATGGTTGTAAATTCAGGATGTATGAAAATTACGATCCGCTCTATCTGCAATTTTCCAAACGAAACACTTATTCGCATAATCCCACCTGGTATTACGATATTGAATATTCAAAAGAACAAACCCGTGGTTACGAATACAAAGAAGATCTGTATAACCCGGGGGTTTTTGAAGTTGATATTGCACCCGGCGAAAGCATCTATTTTTCAGCCGGTCTTGGTGACATCGGCAGCCGGAAAATGGAACCCATCTTCGAAAAAGAGATTAAAAACCGTATTCCAAGGGATAGCTTTATTCATTGCCTTGAAAATTCAGCAACACAATTTTTTGTCGTTCATAATGATACCACCGATCTGATTGCAGGTTATCATTGGTTCAATGTACATGGTCGCGACACCTTCGTAGCACTACCGGGATTAACATTACCCAATAAAAAATACGACCTTTTTCTGCACGTTATCGATTCGATGATCCAGAAAATGGAGGGCATATTTTTCCCAAGCAGTTTGCTCGACAAAGAATTCCGTTACCATAGTGTCGATACGCAGTTGTGGCTGTTTTGGTCGTTACAACAGTTTGTTAAATTTTCGGGTAAACATAAAATGGTGTGGGAGAAGTATGGAAGCCTGATGGCAAACATACTGAATGAATACCGCAACGGCACCCGATTTAATATCCATATGCTGGAAAACGGTTTGTTATACGCCGGCAGCGACAACGACAGTCTTACCTGGATGAATACAAGAATAGATGGCAAACCTGTTATTGACCGCAACGGTTTGGCTGTAGAAGTAAATGCATTATGGTACAATGCCATCAGATTTTATATCACTTTGGCGGAAAAAATGAAACAAACGGATGGCGTTGATGGCTGGAAAGAGATTGCTGAAAAAATAGGAACCAGTTTCGCAGGAACCTTTTGGAACTATGAAAAACAATATCTGGCGGATGTTGTAAGAGGTGATCATAAAGATTTTACAGTCAGACCCAATCAATTATTTGTTACCTCGTTGCCATTTTCACCCGTCAATGATGAAATCAAATACCTGGTTCTGCAAAAAGTGCAGCAGGAACTATTAACACCCCGCGGCATCAGAACACTGTCTCCAAAAAATCCAAATTACCAGGGTAAATACAAAGGAAATATTGTTCAGCGTGATACTGCCTATCATCAGGGTTCGGCATTTCCCTGGCTAATGGGGCATTTTGCCGAAGGTTACCTGAACATTCACGGCAAGTCAGGATTTACATTTTTGAAACGATTGCTTGCCGGTTTTGAAGAGCATTTGAAGGAAGCCGGAATCGGTACGATAAGCGAGCTTTTTTACGGTGATCCGCCACATAAAGGCAAAGGTTCTGTTTCGCATGCCTGGAATGTAGCAGAGCTTTTAAGAATTAATTATTTGTTAAACGAATTCGAGCAAAACATCAACCGAAACAAATGAAAGTACTAATGTTTGGATGGGAGTTCCCGCCACACATAACCGGCGGTCTTGGTACCGCCTGCTACGGAATGACAAAAGGATTACTCAAACAGGGAGCAGAGGTACTTTTTGTTGTTCCGAAAGCCTATGGCGATGAGGATCAGCGGGCAGTGAGACTGGTAAATGCCAGCGACGTTACTGTGGACCTGATGGATGAAGAATTTCTTGAATTCACCAAAAACTTTACCTACATGGAGGTGGGTTCTAACCTTGTTCCCTACCTCGACCCGGAAGAATTCGAAAATTTCATGAATGAAAACATAACCGACAAAGAAAAAAGGCAAAAGTCGATTTATGCTTCCCGTTATGAGTTTTCGGGGAAATACGGCACCAACCTGATGGAGGAGGTTTCGAGGTATGCCCTGGTTGCCGGAACGATTGCAGCACAGCATGATTTTGATGTAATCCATGCCCACGACTGGCTTACCTATTATGCCGGTATTGCTGCAAAAAAAGTGAGCGGGAAGCCACTGGTAGTCCATATTCATGCAACTGAATTCGACCGTACCGGTGAAAATGTGAACAGCCTCGTTTACGATATCGAAAGAAACGGAATGATGGCTGCCGACAAGGTAATTGCCGTCAGCAATCTGACCCGCAAAGTGGTGATTGAGCGGTATGGAATTAATGAAAACAAAGTGGTTACGGTTCACAATGCAATCGAACCGGTTGAAAAACCCGAATCCGTTAACGTAAATAAAGTGGTTAAAGAAAAAGTAGTTACTTTTCTCGGAAGGATCACTTTTCAGAAAGGACCGGAATATTTTATTGAAACTGCACATAAAATTTTGCAACGCGACCGGAATGTTCGTTTTGTAATGGCCGGTTCTGGTGATATGCTCAACAAAATGATTCGTCGTGTAGCACAATTGAAAATTGCCGACCGGTTCCACTTCACCGGTTTCCTGAAAGGTGAAGCGGTCGACAGAATGTTCGCGCTAACCGATGTTTTTGTGATGCCTTCGGTTTCTGAACCTTTTGGCCTGGTTCCC
This sequence comes from Bacteroidales bacterium, assembly GCA_020438135.1. Lineage (GTDB taxonomy): Bacteria > Bacteroidota > Bacteroidia > Bacteroidales > JAADJA01 > JAADJA01. The sequence continues at coordinate 4,810 of JAGQVF010000145.1, forward strand.
CTCGAAGCGATGCGGACCAATGTGCCGGTAATCGTTTCCAAACAAAGTGGAGTTGCTGAAGTGCTTAAATACGCCATTAAGGTCGATTTCTGGGACGTGAACGGAACAGCAGATGCCATTTGGGCCCTGCTTCATTACAGAGCTTTGTCGGATATTTTTACAAAGTATGGAAAAGATGAGGTAGATAACCTGAAATGGGAATATGCTGCAGTAAAAATCATGGAAGTGTACCGGGATACCGTTACAGATTTTTATAATTAAAAAAGAGAATTTTGAAATTGAATAACAACTGATATCAAAAAATAATATGCGGTCAATTTGTTTTTATTTTCAAGTGCATCAGCCGATGAGGCTAAAAACTTACCGGTTTTTCGATATGGGTGTGGATCACTATTATTATGATGATTTTCAAAACCGATCAATCACCAAAAGAATAGCTGAAAAATGTTATTTGCCTGCCAATGAGCTTATGCTCAGGCTGATCAAAAAACATGGAAAGGACTTTAATATCGCTTTCAGTATTTCCGGTTTAGCACTGGAGCAATTTGAAATGTATGCACCTGAAGTGCTTGATAGTTTCAAAAAGCTTGCTGCTACAGGCAATGTTGAATTTCTGGCAGAAACCTACGCTCATTCACTGGCTTCGCTGAAAAGTCCGGAAGAATTTAAAAGACAGGTGAAACAACACAGCCTGAAAATCGAAGAACTATTCGGACAAAAACCAGTTACCTTCAGAAATACTGAATTGATTTATTCGGATGCCATTGGTGAAATGGTTGCCGAAATGGGATATAAAACCATGTTGACCGAAGGAGCCAAACATGTGTTGGGATGGAAAAGTCCGAATTACCTCTATCATCATGCTTCCGAACCTCAACTGAAGCTGATGCTTAAAAATTTCAGGATGAGTGATGATATTGCATTTCGTTTTTCAGATAAAGCATGGAGTGAGTGGCCACTGACCGCTGACCGATATGCCGGATGGCTGAAAAATGTAAAAAAAGAGGAAGAAGTAGTCAACCTGTTTATCGATTATGAAACTTTTGGCGAACATCAGTGGGCCGATACAGGTATTTTTAATTTCATGGAGTCGTTGCCGGAAAAGGTACTCTCATCGAGCGATTTTAAATTCAGGAAACCGAAAGACATTGTTAAAACCCTGAAACCGGTTTCTGCTATTGAAGTCCCCTACCCGATCTCCTGGGCCGATGCCGAAAGAGATGTTACAGCCTGGTTGGGGAACGAAATGCAGGATGAAGCTTTTGACAAGCTTTACCAGGCTGAAAAGAAAATTCAGCTTTGCAGGGATGAGGAGATCATGAAAGACTGGAATTTCCTGCAATCAAGCGACCATTTCTACTACATGTGCACGAAATGGTTTTCAGATGGAGATGTTCACCGTTATTTCAATCCCTATCCTTCACCTTATGAAGCATTTATCAACTACATGAATGTGTTGTCTGATTTCCTTGACCGGGTTGAAGAAAAATGCAAAAACTCCGATTTCGAAAACCTAAAAGAGAAAGCTACATCATTTATGTCGGGATCGAAAAAAAAATCAAAGGAAACTGGTAAAAAGATCAGTGACAAGGCCCGCGAAAAATGGGACAATGTTAAGGGATACACCCTTGAAGATTTGGCAAAGATGTCCAACACAAGGATTAAAGAATTTATTAAATCAGTCGACCTGAAGGAACTAACCCACGCTCTCACTGAATCGACAGAGGAGGTTCGTGAAAAGGTAATCCCCAACATGACAAAACGAATGAAACAGGAATATGAGGAGTTCCGCGAAGAAGTTAGAAAAGTTAAAACTTCGGAACTAAAAAAGTTCAGGAACAAAATTGAGGAACAACTCAATAAATTTAAAATGTAGTTATAAAGCCCGGTAATTCCGGGTTTTTTTATTTACTCCCCGATATTTTCCTCCCCTGAGGCAGTTTCAAGAATATCAAATTCCTCACCGAATTGTGCAAGGAATTCAATGCTATATGCCCGAAATGTATAAGTTACCGGTAATAAAATCACGGACCCGATATAGGGTATGATCAGAAGCAAAAATCCGATACAGCAAGTCATAAAACCAAAAACAACCACTAGTATCCCTACCAGAATCAGGAGGATCAATATAAATAAGGCATACAAAATAAAATATCCCAGCTTTGGCCAGAAAATGATCAGAAACTTATTCCATGCCTGTGATGCAGATATCCTGTGTTTAAACATAACAGGAACTACAAAACTATCAAGATATAGCGAGATCAATGATATCAGGATCGTTACCACGATAAATAAAAGCCCTATTCCGATCAGTGATGGAATTTGAGAAACAAAAGGTTCATTGTCGAAGTAAGCCTCCCTGAAATGGTTAAAGGCATAATAAAACGTTAATCCAAATACCAATAAAGAAATAACGGTAAACCCCAGCCGCCAAAGGAAAAGCGAATTGGCTTCTCGGGCATATTCACGCCAGGGAAAGGAAACTTCTGCTTTATCATGAACCACATTATAAAGAAACATGAACTTGCCCCGTGAACTTAACCAAAGCAAAACAATGATAACGGCAATCGCAAAAATGATTCCCACAACGATCAGGGATGAAACCAGGGGATGGTCTACCAGCCATTGCCTTACCGTTTCCGGAAAGGTAAAAAACTCATAAAGGCCTTCATTAATGCCGTACTCCGAACTATTTTCACCTCTGCCTCCACCCTTATAATCGAGCAGTCCGGCCAAAAAAGCAGTAAATCCTACCATGAACCATTTTGTGATATCGAAAGGTTGAAACAAGGCGGTCTTCATTCGTTTCCATGCCTGCGACAGAGGTGCAATTAATTCAATATTCATGATTGTATACGTTGGTTTTACATATGCGAAATTACTAAATTATTTATAGCAAACTGAAGAGACTACTAATCAATAGTGAAAGAAGTATAATCATCATATCGAATTACAGTATGGTCATTTTGATCTTCGATATAAATGTTTTCCACATCACCTGGGATCCACTCTATTTTGAAGTGATTTGCACTGTCGCCCTTATAAACCGGAGTTTCCAGATTTCCATGTTGAATTTCAGGAACACCGTTTCTATATTCAACCCTTATTTCTCTATAGGAAAGACTTATCCATGCGGTATGATTTCCCAGGGGAAAATCTCCGGTAAAAGTCCTTAACGAATCGGCTGGTGTGTGCTGACTATCCTGCAGTTGCCGTATAAAGAATCTTATCATTTTGTACCACAACAACATACATTCCGGGAACACCGGGAAAACTGTCCAACACCTGTTCAAACCAGTATTTCGTCTGCATTTCAAACTCCGTCTGACAGTAAATCGGTTGGAAAACAAGATAGAAGGAAAGCAAAGTAAGAAAAATGAGATATGTGAATTTCACTCAGAAGTTTACACATATGACAGCCTCAGACAAATCCGGTTACAATATCCGGAATTTTTGTAAGACTTAATTAACAGGTAAGACAATGATATCACCAGGGGTGATCAATTATTGCTTTTTCAGTGAAATAAATTGAAAGATTGATCTTTCGATTGGCTTATTCAGGTTAGTCGCCCAATACGAAGATCAGACCACCGGTAAGGTCACCCTGCACCATCGAAGTGCTCGCTCCCACAGTAAAACCGGCGCCACCTGATCCAACAGAAAATCCGACACCTCCCCAGAACATTGGCATCATTAAACGGCCCTGCAAACGTAGTCCAACCCGATCAGAAAGCCAGATTTTTGCACCGCCACCCAGCGTTGCAGCAAATTTCCAGGTTTGTTCATATCTTACATTCTGAGGTGTGAAATAAGCAGCTCCAACTGTCAGGCTTCCATATGGTGTAACATTATCCAGGTCAACTTCCCTTACAGTTCCAACCTGAATATACCCGACATTAACATCAAAAGGATCAATTCTCAGGTAGTCGTAGCCATAATAAGGTTTAAACCTGGCCGAAGTATTCATTTGACTCCATGCCAATGTAATTTTCATTTCCGGTGCAATTTCGTAATCGAGCGAAATTCCAAAGTCAGGATTATCATTGATTTTTAATTCTCCTTCATAAAACCGGAACTTACCTCCAAACATATATCCTCCGTAAGGGGTTATTTCGATTCTACCCTGGGCCAATAAACCTGCAGGGTCCATGATCAGCAAAAAGAAAGCGATTATAGCAAGTTGTATCGATTTTTTCATAGTATTTAAAATTGAATAAGCAACAATTAATAATTATCCCAGGCGAGTCCAAGGTTGAGCGCGAACCATGAAAAATTCATGGTATCTTTTGCTTTCACAACATAATGATACCTGAATCCAACAATGATCGAAGTACCCATCGACACTGGAAACATTATCCCGACTTCCGGAGAAAAGCCAAAATGCCAGTTGTTGTGTTCGAGCGAAAGTATTCCGACATTCGTGCGCTGCACCATTTTATAAGCTCCTGCTCCGCCACCGAGAAAAGCCCTGGGTTCATATTCATCGTCACCCAAATAATAGTGAGCCTGGAATAAAATTGGAAAAGCGTTAAGGTACCGGTATTGCGTCCCTGTAAGTGTTAGGTTGTCTTCGGAAAAGGTGGCCCCTGCCAGCTCTTCATAAAAAGTGCTCCAGGTAAACAATCCGCCCAGCGAAACATTATCACTGACGAACCCTCTACCCTCAAAAGTAACCCCCCTGAAACTCGGGCTCTGGATGTAGTCGGCGGTTTCATCATTGCCGAATGAGATAGTGTAATCGAGGCTGTAAAACGATTGTCCGTTCACGAGTGAAAATAACAGGGAAATGCATATGGTAAAAAATATCTGTTTCATTTCTGTAATTTTAGTATTCATGATTATTTGCCTGAGAGGTAAGGTGATTGAAGAAATGCCTGGTCAATCCCGTCGGTTATCCGGCCTTCTGTGCCTGTTTTGCTGGTTCCTAGGACACCATTGATGGCTCCCATCCATTCAACATAAATAACCTGATTATCTTCATCAACATTGTCAGGATCGAACATTTGCCACTGAACCGTTCCCACTTCATAAGAACTTACATAGGTTGGATAACCGGGGTAATATCCCCAACCATATCCGGGATATCCCCAGTATTGTGAATCTTTATAATAATATCCCCAACCCCAGCCGGGATACCACGGATAGCTGTAGTAGATGTTGTAATTCTGTACAATAACCTGGGTTACTACAATAGCAACATCCGGCTGTTGCCCGGCATTGATGTCATTGGTGTCGAGGCGCTGAAAACCGAGTGTATTCAGGTTTCTCTCCAATTCGCTGATGATATAACCATCAAAAGTACGGTCGGGTTCTTTACCTTCATCTACTACGTGGCGGATCGAATCTGCCAGGTAATAGGTTTGAATTTCTGAAAAATTGAACTGATCGTTATACGATGTCAGTACAACATCCGTGTCGCTGTAATATTCAGCTCCTCCCGGATAACATGATACCAGGCCGATAAGAATCGCCATTATCATTACCGGGTTGATCACTTTTAGCTTCATGTATAAAGTTTTAAATAAACAAGATTTGTATTGAGAATAATTTAGATTCAGAATTTGAATTTTTCCAGCCGGCAAAGATACAACATTTAAGTTTTTTTGCAGGGTTATTCATAACACCTCAAAACGAATTATTAACGGTTTTGTAACGTATGTGTTCAATTTGTAAAGAATTGACCTGACTGAAAAAGAATGAATATATACTATCTTTGCAGGTACCGGATAATCCAGAGATTCCTGAATAAAAAGTTGATAATTCGAATCTTTGATATTGCTGATTCTTAAAGATCAAACATGAATAAAGAGCAATTCTCTATGAAAACCGTACAAAATTTGCTGGTTCCATTTATGGTATTTATCAGCATTTCGATCACCTCCGCTCAATCTGAAGATTCGACGAATACCCGGGTGAAAGATCAATACAGATGGGAACGATTTTCAGTGAACCTGGGCGTTTTTCTCAACACCATGAATAACGATCTGCAATTAGGCAGCAGTAAGGGATTTGGCGTTACTGTTAACCTTGAGAACGCACTGGGTTTAACAACTTCAACCTTTGTTATGCGGGGCAAAACCGAATACAATTTCGGTAAAAAGAGAAGGAGTTCATTGCGACTTGGCTTTGTTAGCATGACCCGCAATGCATCTAAAACACTGGAAGGAGAAATTACAATTGGCGATTATGTTTACAAAAAAGGGATTACCATTAAATCATCCTTTGGTTTTACAATTATCAGGGCCGTATATGATTATGCTTTTTACCAGGATAATCGTGCGCGAATTGGATTAACCGGTGGTTTTTTTGCAATGCCTGTAAATTTTTCGATAGAATATCTTGATATTCAAACAGCAAAATTTGTTGCACCACTTCCGGTTATTGGGCTTCGGAGCAGTTTTCAAATTACACCTAAAGTTACCCTGAAACAGAGTGCCGAACTATTCTATATTAAAATATTGGGATATACAGGTAGCATCAGCGACATCAACTTCGTTGTTGATTACAAAATTTTAGATCATTTCGGAGTCGGCTTGGGACTCAACTCTTTTAAACTAAATGTAGAGGCAACACAGGACAGCCGGCTGTTGGGAGAAATAAACGGAACTGTTAAATCAGGTGTTTCAGGGGTTATGCTCTTTGCCAGGTATTTTTTCTAACCTCCATCCCCTATCCGGAAATCGCAGGTTTACCTGGGAATGCTTTGAAGGATCTGGTCGCCTACCGGATTATCGGGATACAATTCATTGAGCTTCAGGGCAAATTGTTTAGCCTCAACAAATCGATTTTGTTTTACATACAGATCGGCAAGGGCAAACAGCAAATCGAAATGGCCGGGGGTTTTTTCCAAACCTGATTTCAGCATAGCCTCCGCCTTCCGCAGTTGGTTTAACTGTTGATAAATCAGCGCCAGGTTATACCTGATCCGGGGGCGTTCAGGCAAATATTCAACCGCTCTTTCGAGCATTCCTGCAGCATCCCTGTAATCTTG
>JAGQVF010000146.1:0-370 GCA_020438135.1 Bacteroidales bacterium
TTTGCCGGTGTTTACCTGCTGGTAGTGCTCGGTATCGGGCTGTTCATCTCCACCATGGCAAACACCCAGCAGCAGGTGATGTTCATCTTTTTCTTTTTCTTTCTCACCTTCATCATGATGAGCGGTATTTTCACCCCCGAAGAGAGTATGCCCCGGTGGGCGCAAAAAGTCAACATCATCAATCCCTTCGCCTATTTCATGCGGGTGATCCGGATGATATTGTTGAAAGGTTCGGGCTTTTCGGATATTGCGCGGGAGTTTTATAGCTTGTTGGTGTATGCGGGGATTGTGTTGAGTCTGGCGGTGTGGCGGTATCGGAAGACGGGGTAGTTATTTACCACTGATCCGTCAGTTGATGGATGGGTTTACA
>JAGQVF010000146.1:400-13838 GCA_020438135.1 Bacteroidales bacterium
ATTTCACTGATTATTGCGTACCTACGGCACGCCGGGGGCTGGTGTAGTGATTTTTTGCTACCAATATTTGGCTCCTACGGAGCCGGGAGGGGAAATTGCAAATTTTAAATTGAAAAAAATAAATTGCAAAATGAGGTTTGCCCCGGCGGGGCAACATGTTGGTAGAAAAGGATGCACAATCTTAATCTTGCGCCGTAGGTGCAACATGTTTAAAGCCAATCATCGTAAAAATAAGATTCGAAATCCGTAAGGGGGTTTTCCACTGAACAATCCCAAAACACAATCGTTCTTTAATCAATTCAATCCTTATCGCATGAACAAATACGTCTCTCTCCTTCGTGGCATCAATGTGGGCGGGCACAAAAAGGTCCCAATGGCCGACCTTCGGAAATTGCTCGAAAAACATGGTTTTAAAAATGTGAAGACGTTGCTCGCTTCGGGGAATGTGGTGTATGAAAGTAATCCTGAGAAAGCGGATAAGATGAGTGCATTTCTGGAGGATCATTTCGGGTTTCCGATCCCGTTGCTGACCTTTCCTTTTGAAACCATCGAAAAGATTGTAGCTTCGGATCCTTTCCACAAAGTGGAGTTAAATGAAAAAACCAAACTGTATGTGACGTTCACAAGGGAAAAACCGACACCCGGTTTTGAGGTTCCCTTTTATGCAGATGATGGCTCATTCGGCGTTGCCGGAATATTGGATCATGCGATCTTCAGTTTTGTTGACCTGGAAAAAACCGGTACACTGGATGCGATGGCGTTCCTGGAAAAGGACCTGGGGAAAGATCTGACGACCCGGAATTATAATACGGTAGTGAAGATTGGCAAGTTGTAATAGATTGTCTCTGTTCATACTTACAATCACATAAATGCGTTAACGGAATTACTTTTATTTATTTTCTCAATATTTGCCGGTGAGGACACCGGCTTTAACATCTTCCTTTCTAATTTGCATTCACCAGTCGGGGATGTTGGCATAGGTATCTTTTCATTTTCAGGCTGTTGTGACTGAGTCCTCACCGGCATCGACGAATTATCAGAATTCCAAATCTTGAAAGAGAGCCTGGCAAAGACATGATGAGCATCACTATGTAAAAAATTTAAACATGCCATCTATTCTTCACCTCCACCGCGTTCCAGATTTCCAAAGCTAAATCGCAGCAATCCAAGAGCAAAAGCAACTGTAGGTTTGTCTTGTGAGAAATAGGTAGTGATATCCCGCACGGCAATGCCCAGTTCCCAACTGAATGAGTCGTTGTTAAACGGAAAAAACGAAATACCGACCGGGATGTCCGTACCGGTCGCACCGCCACTCACCACACCTATCGAACCACGGAACCATTTTACCGGCTGGAGCCGGGTTCCGATCCCGAAAATTAATTTATCGTATGAACCAGGTGTTTCTGCCAGCGGCACATAAAATTCGGTTCCGAACTCTACTTGTTTATTCAGTTCAAAAGCTGCCCCTGTTCGAAGGTTCATCGGCAGTTGTGTGGTTTTATTATCCAGGCCTTCCCATCCGCCCCATTTCAGGTTGTCGAATGCCACATTATCATCAAGAGAAAAAATATTGTAGTTGTCAATTCCGGCGGTTTGAATGTCGGTAACATCTGTATTTTCGCCAGAATAAACATTACCATCCCACTTGATGGAACCGATATCGGTTACAGAAACCGCAACTCTTAACTTTTTCATGATCAACGCAGACAAACCGAAATCAAACCCGAAACCCTGTCCGATAGATTGATATTCGTTGTTGTTGATCTTTGAAGGTGAGGGGGTGTCGTAGTCAACATCCATCACCGGGTTGAGTGCAGAAAACACATCCACTTTTCCATCTTCGTAATTATAGTTGAAAACGCTGTATCCTTTCAGATATTTGAATCCGACACCTCCGTAAAGCGTGATCATATCGTTGCTGTAGAAGGATCGTCCATACGAAAAGTTATACTCCCTGAACCATAGCAACTCAAGTTTTGTGCTTTCAAACAAATCCGAAACTTCTTGTGGATTGGTAGCTATTCCGGTAACCTCACCCGTTTCCTGATCGACATATAAAGAGTCGAAGTATGAGGCGTTATATCCATTAAAAAGAATATCGGCACTCTCTTCATTGAGGTTCGAATCCCACATAACCCGTTCTTTTACGGCAAATCCAAAACCACCGATCTTCTCATCCTGGAATGAAAAGCCAAAGCCGCTGATATTTCCTTCGAGCTGCAGTTTACTATTGGTAAAATTGTCGACAGCCTCCTGTCGTTCAGCATCTGTGAATTGCTTATCTCCGTTGAATAACTCATTAACGAATGCCCGTTTCAGCGGTTCGGAGTAGATAGAGAAGGAGGCTTCTCCTACACCGACATTCATCAGATGATCATTTCTTTTCCATCCGAGATTGGCAGGGTTGATACCCAAACATTGATAGTCGGTTACGACTGCAGTACTGTATCCGGCTCCGGTAACTGTAAATGCACCTCCCTGATTCTGAGCCCTGACAGGCAGCATCAGGAAAATAAACGGCAGGACTAAAAATAAAAATATGTATAATTTTTTCATCGGTTCAGAATTTTAGTGATCAATTGTTTCCGCTAATTTCCGAATTTTCCGGCAAACATTTGTATTTTATTTTGCGTAAAAGAATCGCTGAATCACTGATCACTCGAAATACAATTTATAAATTTTCTGTATTTTAGTGGCAGGCAGTGTATGTTTAGCCAGATGAAGTTCAAACCATCCATACATATTGGAATTGTAACAGTGTTGATTGTCTCGGGATTATGGTTTTGTAATCAACCAGGTGTAAAAGACAAACAACAAAAGGTTATCATTCAAAAACCGCGCAACCTTGTTATTAACAGAATTTTGCAGGATGGAAGATTGGTAGCTGCTACTGACTATAATTCCACCAATTACTTCATTTATCGTGGCGAACCCATGGGTTATCAATACGAAATGTTAAAATCCTTTGCTGATTACCTGGGTGTAAAACTCGATCTCAGGATCATCAATGATCTTGAAAAAAGTTTTAACTGCATTCAGATGGGAACCTGCGAATTGCTGGCAATCGGGTTGACCATCACAAAGGATCGTGCCGAACAATTTTCATTTAGTGAACCCTTAAGCCAAACCCGTCAAATGCTGGTCCAGCGCAAGCCAAAAAACTGGCGAAACATGCAAACAATGGAACAGATCGACCGCATGGTTATTCGCAATCCTCTTGATTTAGCCGGAAAAACCATTCATATTCAAAAAAACAGCACCTACAAACTACGACTCGATAACCTATCGAATGAAATCGGGGCAGACATTCAAATTATTGAACATGACGATGCAACAACCGAAGAATTGATAGAGATGGTAGCTGACGATAAAATTGAATTTACGGTTTGTGACGAGCATATTGCCCTTGTCAATAAGAAATTTTATCCTGATCTGGATGTAAAGACTGCCATAAGTTTTCCGCAGAATGTTGCGTGGGCTGTAAGAAAAGGCTCCGATGGCCTTCTCGACACTTTGAATGCATGGCTGAAGGATTTTAAAAAGTCGCGCACCTCGGCCTATATGTATAACAAATACTTCCGGAATTCGAGAACCATCAACATTGCCAAAAGCGAATTTTCCTCTCTCCAGGGTGGGAAAATATCACCTTATGATCAAACCATCAGACAATACAGTAGCATGATCGACTGGGACTGGCGGTTGCTGGCAAGCCTTATTTACCAGGAGTCGAGATTTTACCCGGAAGCCAAATCTTGGGCCGGTGCCTTCGGGTTGATGCAATTGATGCCGCATACTGCCGAAAAATACGGTGTAGATAGCCTTTCGCCACCTGAAGATCAGATAAAGGCCGGGGTTGAATTCATACGGTTACTCGACAAACAATTCGTCGATAAAATTGAAGATAAAGATGAACGCACCAAATTTGTTCTGGCTTCATATAATGCAGGCATTGCGCATGTTTACGACGCAAGACGGCTGGCGGAAAAGTACAACAAAGATCCCAACAAATGGGATGAAAACGTAGATTATTATTTACTCAATAAATCCAAACCCGAATACTACAACGATTCCGTTGTAAAATACGGTTATTGCAGGGGTACCGAACCCTATAATTTTGTGTACGATATTCTTGACAGGTTTCACCACTATAAAAATGTGATCAACGACTGATTCTGTCAAACAAAATCCTTCAATCTGCGTAATAACTTTTGATTTCAAATTTCAGGGTATTGATACATTTGTGATACGTCTAATGAAAATCTGATCTTATGAATTTTAAATATCTGCTACTACTGGGAATCCTTTGGTTTACCGTTGGCACAGGCAAAGCGCAGATCGCTTCCGATAGCTCCAAAGCGAAGGATGATGCAATCCTGGCAAACAAATTATACAATGAAAGCCTGCTATTGTCCGAAGGACAAAAATACATCGAGGCTATCGGGATGCTGAACAAAGCTGTGAGATTGCGCCCCGATTTCTCAAAAGCCTACTACAACAGGGGATGCATTAATATTAAACTTAAAAACTTTGAAGATGCCCTGGCAGATATAAACCTGTCAATTGATATTGAGCCTTCTTCGGAAGCGATGGCAGCCAAAGGTTACATTTATCTGCTGAAAGGCGATCTGCAAAAAGCAAACGATGCGTTAACGCTTGCCTTATCAGATAATGACAATAATGCTATGGCACTGTATTATCGAGGCTGTGTATTGATGTTACAAAGCAGGAATTCAGCTGCTCTGGCTGATTTCGACCGGGCCATTTCAATAAAACCTGATTTTGCACTGGCATACAACGAAAGGGGTTGTTTATATTTTGAACAGGGTGAAACGGAAAGGGCAAAAACTGACCTTACCCGCGCAGTGACTTTTGATCAGACGCTAGCTGCCGGATACAACAACCTGGGGAAAGTGCACGAAAAACTGGATGAAATGGATGCCGCACTCGAATATTTTACAACCGCTCTGCGCATTAACCGCGAATTTGCAGAGGCCTACCTGAACCGGGGAAAAGTGTATTACAAAACCGGGAAATATGATGAGGCTGTTTCAGATTTTAATCAGTCGATCGAACTTGACGGCAAAAATGCAACAGCTTTTAACGACCTTGGGATGGCCAGATACATGAGCGGCGATCTGAATGGTGCCGTAGAAAGTTTGTCGGAAGCTGTCAACCTCGATCGCAATTATGCTGAAGCCTGGCTCAACAGAGGTATTGTGAGGGAGATGCTGCGCGATGTAAAAGGTGCCTGTATGGATTGGTCGACCGCAGCGGAACTTGGGCATGCAGATGCGCTGAAGTACATCACAAATCAATGTCAGTAAATCGAATAACAATGAAAAATAATAGAAATAAACTTACCCTATTCCTTATCCTCGCCGCCTTAACAGGTTGGGGACAAAGTGTGGAATTTACCAAATATAACTTCCCTAATCACCGCGAAGCACTAAGTGATGCGCTCGATCATATAAAACAAGGCGATAAATATTATGAGCAGGGACCTGGTGTTTACCACCTTGCTATTGATGCATACAAAAAAGCTTATGATTTTAATTCCAAAAATGCACTGCTAAATTATAAGATCGGAAGGTGCTACCTGCAAAATAACGACAAACAACAGGCAATCAATTTTCTTGAAAAAGCCTATGAAATCGATCCGCGTATCAGCCTCGACATGGAATACAACGATGTGAACCTACTCCTGGCCAGGGCTTATCATCTCGATTACCAATTTGATAAAGCCATATCAAAATATAAAGATCATCAAAGCTCACTCACACCGGAACAACTGGCTCGTGAAGTAAAAATGATCGATAAACGCCTTGAAGAATGCAAAGTAGCAAAAGAACTTTTCGCAAACCCGGTAAGGGTCTTTGTCGACGATCTGGGTGAGATGCTCAATTCTGCCTATCCCGATTATCGTCCGGTGGTGGTGCCTGAAGAAAATATGCTGATGTTCACTTCGGCAAGAGAAAATACAACCGGAGGTAAAAGAGACAGCGACTCCTGGTATTTCGAGGATATTTATGTAAGTTACTACACCGATGGTAACTGGACACTACCCGACAACACCTACGACCTTAACAGTAATAACCACGATGCCACTGCAGGTATATCTTCTGATGGAAGCATATTGTTCGTGTATAAATCATCCGGTGGCAATAATCTTTACGCAAGCGTTTTGGTTGACAATGTATACGGTTTGCCTTACAAACTCGATAATGAGATCAATTCCGGATTTAAGCAAACGTCGGCATCACTGAGTTTTGATAAAACCACTCTTTATTTTACCAGTATTCATGATGAAGGCTATGGCGGACTGGATATTTATACAACCCGCAGGGATGCCAAAGACAGGTGGCAGGATCCGGTGAACATCGGAGCAGCTATCAATACACCCTATGATGAAGAAGGAGTTTTTATTTCTACTGATGGCAAAACCCTTTACTTCAGTTCGAAAGGACATAATTCGATGGGTGGATACGATATTTTTAAATCGGAATATAAAAACGGTGAATGGCAACAACCGGTCAACATGGGTTATCCCATCAATACTCCCGATGATGATGTTTTCTTTACGCTTGCAGCCAGCAAACAACGTGGATATTATTCTTCAAAAAAGAAAGATGGATATGGAGGTCAGGATATTTATATGATTACTTTTCTGGGCGAATCAAAACCACTTGCTTTAAGTAAGGACCAGCTTATACAATCATTTAAACTTCCACAGGCTGCACCAAAACCGGCTCCGCCAATTGAGCAAAATACCATTCTTGAAGGTGTGGTTCTGGATGAAGTAACACTTGCTCCTCTGCAGGCTACCATCGAAATTACCGACAATTCAAGGAATGAAATTTTAGCTTCCTTTGAATCAAACAGCAATTCAGGGGCTTACCTTATCTCGTTAAAACCCGGTAAAAATTATGGTATAACGGTGAGTAAAAAAGAGTACCTGTTTCATTCTGAAAACTTCAATATTCCGGAGGATGCTGTTGCAAGGAAGATTAAAAAAGACATCCTGCTGAAAAAAGTGGAGGTGGGAAGTAAAATCGTGCTGAACAATATATTCTTTGATTTTAATAAGGCAACTCTGCGTGAAGAATCTGTTGCGGAATTGGATCGTTTGTATAAGCTGATGCAGGAAACTCCATCCCTGAAGATTGAAATATCAGGTCATACCGACAATGTAGGATCAGCAACTTATAACCAGAAACTATCTGAAAACAGGGCCAAAGCAGTTGTGGATTACCTGCTTGACAAAGGAGTTTCGGAAAGCAGGTTGAAATATAAAGGATATGGTTTTGAAAAACCGGTGGCATCAAATGAAACAGAAGCAGGCCGTCAACAAAACCGCCGGACAGAGTTTGAGATCATGGAAAAATAAGCGGGAAAAAAAGACCGGATCAACTAAAATCTTTATCCAGGATTGCCAGCCATTTTTCGATTCGATCACTGGTGCGTTCCTGCTGGTGATCTTCGTCAAGGGCAAGCCCGAAAAAATTGCCATCTTTCATTCCATCAGAATCACTGAAATTATACCCTTCGGTAGGCCACTGACCAATGATGCGGGCATTTCTTTCATCAAACTCTTCCTGGAAAATCCCCAGTTCGTTTACAAAATGGTGCGGATAAAGGATTTGATCACCAAGCCCGTAAAATGCAATAGTTTTGTGTGAGAAATCAACTTCATCAAGCATTTTAAAAAACTCCAACCAAAGATTCGAATCATCTGCGTCCTCCCATGTATGCGACCCTACAGTTGATCCACCCACGATCCAGTTATCAAATGAATTCAGTTCATCTGTGGTGATCATATCAATTGAAATCTTTCTGATTTCAAAATTAGCTGCCAGTGCAATGATTTTATCTGCAACTGCATCAACGTTGCCTTTTTTCGGCCAAAAAACCAATAGTACCTTTTTCATTACTGAATTTTTAGGTATTTATGCTGTTCAAAATTGCAGCAAAGATAGAAAGTAAAAAGGGTACAATCAACGAACCCTGCCATTTTATTTACAGACAATTTGATAAATAAATGAGAAAAGAATACGAAGGCGGGTTTAATCAGTCGTTGTTTTTATCCGCAAGATAAAACCTGCATGAATCTGCAATGCATTTCTCGATGGGAATAAACTGATAATCGATTGCCTGCCTGATCTTTTCATTTGAATAAGCATAAAACACCCTGGCTGTTCGGGCTGTTTCCCGGGTAATAAGCGGTTTAGATCCAAATATATAATGCCTTGCGTGTTCGAGCCTCCAGGTAATTTCGCTTAAAAATCCATTTGCGGCAAATTTTGGAGCAGGTTTGTGAAGATATTTGGCCATGTATGAAAACAACTCTTTGTAAGTCACATTTTCAGAAGAAATAATAAACCGTTCATTAAAAATATTGCCATTGATCAGTTTTATCATGATGTTAACCACATCTCTGACATCAACAAATCCATTGGATCCAGGCGTGTAGAAATACAAACCTTTATCCACCACGCGGATCATGCGTGTTGAACCACTGTTCACTTCACCCGGACCAAGAATGATTGATGGATTTACTATAACTGCATTGAGACCTTCTGCAATTCCCCGCCAGACTTCACGTTCAGCACCATATTTACTCACGGCATACCTTGAATTTCTGTTTGAATTTTTCCAGATCACCCTTTCATCGATGATCAATTCATGATCAGCCCGTCCGATGGCAGCAGTTGAGCTAACATGACAAAAATTCTGCACCTTACTTTGAAGTGCAGCATTGATCAGATTTGCCGTTCCGTTGATGTTAATTTTATTGAGCCTTTTTCCGTCGCCGGGCTGAAAGGAAACCATGCCGGCACAATGGTAAATAACAGAAATGTCGTTCACCACCTCTTCCAACCGGTAAGGGTCAAGAATGTCAGCCTCTTCCCAATCAACAAACCGGTTGATTTCAGGATCAGTAAGATGGTTATATTTGGCTACCCGGTTGAAAATAGAGAAGTCACTGGTTCTTCGGTGCAAAACCCTCACTTTGCAGCCATCTTTGACCAATCTGCAAACGAGATGAGAACCCAAAAAGCCTGTGCCACCGGTTACGAGAATCATGTAACAAAGGTAAACAATAAATGATCCACCGGATGTTGAGTGTCCTATCCAAATTCTTTTATATTTTTGCATGGCGGGCCATCCCGCATCAATGGGTTTTCAGGTAGCATTCACTAACCCTTTGTTTGGTAATATCGATAAGGAAAACAAATAAAATACAGATGAAAAAACTAATACTCTCATTACTCGGATTATTAATCCTTTCACAATCTCCCTTATTTGCCCAAAAAGGGAAAGAACTCGTTCTGGGCGTGGGTGGCGCCATCACCAATGTATGGATCGTTAATCAGAATTTTTACGGAGAACCTGAGGTCGACTATGCTCCGAAGGTAGGCTATGCTGCCAACTTTATGCTCGGTTACAACATCACCGAATCGATCAGCATTATGACCGAGTTGCAGTACTCCCTGCAGGGTCAGAAATATGACGGCAAACAAAATATCGGAGGTATCAATTACAATGTTGAAAGAAACCTTGATTTAAGGTATCTGAATATTCCCCTCTTTTTTAAAACTTCGTTTGGCGACAAAATGACCCGGTTCAGGTTCATGGTTGGGCCACAAATCGGTTTACTTCTTGAAGCAACCCAGGATTATACAAGAGACGGTAAACGATTAGAAACCCGCGTTGATGATCAAAATGGCAAATCATTTCAAACCGATGCGACTTCAATCGACGACCGCTTTGAAAAAACCGATTTTGGCATTGCCTTCGATGTGGGAGCAGACATTCATGTTTCCGATCAGTTTTTTATCAATGCCGGGTTCAGGGGTAATTATGGTTTTACCGACATCAATGCAGAACCCTACCAACTGAACGACATTGATGGAGAATATACCCCTTCGCATAATTTATGGAGTGGAATTTTTGTGGGAATATGTTACAAAATTGATGTGCAGGGTTATAGTCAACGAAGCTTTTGATCAATCTCCCTGGAAAAAGTCTTTGTAATAATACATCAACGATTCCATATCGATAAACACATTGATGATCAGGTAAGTTCCAAAACCTATTAAAACGATCCCAACAATGTGATTCATCCAGGTCATGATTTTGGGTGTGATAAACTTTTTGATCTGGTTCGAAATAAAACATTTCAGAATATCTGTACTGAAAATGGTTAGCAATATGCCTGTCAGAAAGGCAAAAATGGATCGGCTGTTCACTCCGAAATTAGCAGAAATCGAAACCACAATGGTGATCCATAAGAACCACATCCCCGGATTGAGGGCATTCAGAAAAAATCCCTTTATAACATAAACATACGGTTTTGAAGGAGTTTTGGTATAGTTTTCATCTTCAACATCCTGTGGGTTTTTAACGATGCGGGTACCGGTATATGTTCCGAAAATGATCAGAATAATACCACCGATAATACTGAAATAAACATTTTGACGGGGATCGGAGCCCAGGATTTGCGAAGCTCCGAAATAACATAACAATAGTGCAAACAAATCACTCAAAAAAATACCGGTTGCAAGAAGCGCCCCGGATTTAAATCCGCGATGGATACTGGTTTGGATCAACGCAAAAAATGCAGGCCCCAGCAACACTGCAAAGGTTAATCCGAGCAATATTCCCTGCAGAAACGGACCCATGGGTTAACTTTCTATTTGCTTCACATGTTCGGCAAGGAAGTTCTTCCAATCCGCCAGCATTTCCTTTTTCAAAACCCTGGGAAACTTGTTGGCGCCTCCCTCCTTTCCTTTGATCTTCATATAGTTGTTAAAAACAGATGAGGGCAAAATTTCGGCAAATACACCCCTCACAGCTTGTATCCTTTCAACCCTGTAATCGTCATTTAATATCTTCAGATAACCATCTAATTTTTCGGCTGCCAGTTTCGGGTCAAGATCGTCATCGCAACCCAGGTACCATTGATGTGCAAACATCGAATCGTATTCAATACCGGCAACCGTAAATTCCCTAACTTCGATATTCAATTCGTTTTCAAGCATTTCGATGGCTCTCGAAATGTTATCCAATGAAAGGTGTTCGCCACAAATACTCAGAAAATGTTTGGTTCGGCCCGTGATCACAATTTCCCCTTTTTCTTTCGATTTAAACCTGATGACATCCCCAATGAGATAGCGCCAGGCACCTGCACAGGTCGTTAACAGAATTGCATATTCCTTTTCTTCGGTAATTTTATCAATGGTCAGCACTTCAGGATTTTGTTTCAGATTTCCCTCACTATCAAAATTTTGATCCGTAAAAGGGACAAACTCAAAAAAGATCCCGTTGTCGAGGATCATTTTCATTGCATTTTTGCCAAGTCCATCCTGGTAAGCAATATAACCTTCGGAAGCAAGGTATGATTCCTGGAAATGAACCTTTTTCCCGCAAAGTTTTTCAAAACTTTTTTGATAGGGAACGAATGAAACACCACTGTGCACATAAACCGAAAAATTGGGCCAGATTTGATGAATATGGTCCACTTTGTAATGATCGATAATTTTTTCGAGGATGATCTGAATCCAGGCCGGAACGCCCACAATAACACCAATATCCCAATCCCTGGCTTTTTTCACCATCTCTTCCAGTTTGGTCGACCAGTCACGTTCCTTGCTGATCCGTTTGCCTGGTTTGTAAAAATGCTGAAACCAGAAGGGCAGATTCCCGGCGGAGATCCCCGAGAGGTCGCCCTCATAATAAGTTCCGTTATATTGGAGGTGTGTACTACCACCCACCATCAGAATGCCTTTTTCATAAAACTCAATGGGCATATTATAATTTACCGAGCTTACCAATTGGCGGATACTTGCCCTGCGAATTGCCCGGATCATATCGCCCGTAACAGGAATTTGTTTGCTTGAAGCTTCGGATGTGCCTGAGGTAAGAGCAAAATATCTAACCCGTCCGGGCCAGGTAACGAATGCTTCGCCATTGAGTGCACGATACCACCATTTTCTGAACATCAGGTTATAATCGTAAACCGGAACTTTTTTCTGAAACAGTGAAATAGGATCGGGATGTTTTAATATTTCCGAAAAATTGTAAAACTCCCCAAAAGATGTAAACTGGGCTTTTTTTAGTAGTTTTTTAAAAGTTTTTATTTGCGTTTCATACGGATCGGTTTGTTTCCTCGATTTTTGATCGATGGGAATTTTTCTGATCTCATAGGCCTTTTTTATAATTGATCCGAGTATCGGCATAGTTAGCGCGTGTTAAAATATTCAGGCAAAAATAACAAATTAAGATGATCGAAATTGTACTTTCCCATATGGAAGGCCGATTTGAGTTTACAAACCAGGATAATACATCCTATATATTTGTATTTTTATTTTTCAAAAAATCTCACCCATGCGAAAAATAGTTAAGTTGCTGTTTGTGTGCCTTTTGTGCCTGATTCTGGCAGGATTTATTTACGTAGGTTTTATTTTAATTTACGGTTCAGCTACTTCCTTCAATCCCGAAATAAAAATCCAGGCTAAAGTTCAGGGACAGGGTCTGATCCGGATCGATACCAGCAATCCCATTCGTTTAGTGTCCTGGAATATCGGCTATGCGGGATTGGGAGAAGAAATGGATTTCTTTTATGAAGGAGGTAAAATGGTGAGACCGACACAAGAAAGAAACAAAATTTACCTCAGTGGCATTGCTTCTTTCCTCGAATCTCAGGCCTTCAGGGATTTTATATTGCTTCAGGAGGTTGATTTTGATTCGAAAAGAAGTTATGGAGAAAACCAGTTTAAAGAGGTAGCCGGTTTATTGCCGGCATTTGTTTCATCTATTGCTCTGAACTATAAATCGGGGTTTGTCCCGGTTCCGTTTACCGAACCGATGGGGCGTGTGGAAGCGGGCCTCGTCACGTTTTCAAAATACCAACCGGTGAGCGCTGCCCGGATAGCTACACCCGGAAGTTACGCCTGGCCCATGCGGCTTTTTCAATTAAAGAGATGTTTCCTTGTAAACAGGTTTCATACGAATTCGGGGAAGGATCTTGTGCTCATTCATCTGCATAATTCTGCCTTTGATGATGCGGATGAACTCAGGGAACAGGAACTCGGATTACTTAAGGAAATTGCTGTTAAAGCATTCGAAGAGGGAAATTATGTGATTGCTGCCGGCGACTGGAATCAAAATCCACCGCAATGGATGACGGATAAAACTAAAAAATACGAAGTTGATCAAGTTCGGCCCATCGTTCAAAGTCATTTTCCATCAGACTGGACCTGGGCGTTTGATCCTTCACTACCTACAAACAGAGATGTTTCCGCGCCATTTGATCTGCAAAATTCAAAAACTTCACTGATCGATTTTTATCTTTTATCACCCAACATAAAATTACTTCAGGTGGAAACCATCGACCTGGAATTTGAGAACTCCGACCATTTACCCGTAACCATTGAAGTAA
>JAGQVF010000147.1 GCA_020438135.1 Bacteroidales bacterium
TGAAGTTGTAAATAATGTTGTTGATGATCCCTTTATTGATCAATGAACCAAAAATGGATGCTTCGTAGCTGCCAGCCGTATGATTTTGCAGGGTGCCTGAAACCACTACATTCCCGTAGAATTCTACCGGAGAATTGGCAACCCTGAAAATGCCCCCGAGGTACATTGAATCAGCTTTAAAGCGGGAATTTCTCACATACGCATCAGTTGAAAGATTGATGTGGAGAGGATTCGACAGCGCATTGTTTTTCATAATATGGGCTGCGTCGAGCAAACAATAATCCAGCGCTAACTCCTGCCCTGAAGTAAAAAGCAAGGTGTCTCCATCCAGATCGATGGTGCAGTTCTGAAAGCTAATATCGCTACTGGCTGTTAGATTTCCCATTGTTTTTTGCGATCTGAAATAGCCGGGTTTGAAAGTACTGGTTCCGGATATATCCTGGTCTTCATCGCCATTCATAAAAATCGTGTAGTTGTCCCATGTGCCGTGGTTCTCGATGTTCCCGGTAACATACAGGCTAAAATTGTAAGTATAATTGGTGACGGTTCCGTTGTTTTCAAGATTGCCATCAATATTAACCGAATAAGAACCTGAGTTTCGGTTTCTTATGGTGCCGCTGATTAGTATATCTCCATAAAGCATATTGCCACTGCTAAACAAAACATCATCGTTGAAATCGGACAATTGGGCATCCAGGGTAAAATTAAGGAAATAAAAGCCATTTGATCCGGATATACCCAATGCAGGAAGTGCTTGTTTGGTAAAAAACGTATTGGTTACATTTCCACCATCAAAATAAATATTACTTCCGGTTTGAAAATCGAGGGTATCGTTGTCGAGGTCAATTTCAGTATTGGCAAACCACAGATCTGATTGAGCCACCAGGTGCCCGCTCATTTCATTCCGCTCGAACCTTGCACCTGAAAAAACATTCGTAAAAACCAGTTCCTGTAAACCGGTTCCGTTGAAATATGTGTTATAATTTTCCCAGGTGCCGTTGTTGGTCATATTACCCGAAATATGGACATAAAAATTGTACGTATTGTTCCTGATCGTACCGTTGTTTACAATATTTACGGTGACTAACGGGTAGTTACCGCTTGTTAAATTTTGCAGGGTGTCCTCTACCGTTATGGTTTGAGTAACCGAATTATTGTTGTGAATATGGACCGTTCCTTCAATGGTAACATTGTCAAATGTGGTATTGGCCACGAATGAATTGTAATATCCTTTGAGAATAAAGCCATTGGAAACAAAGTTTACGTCATTTGTATAACTTCCCATCAAAGTGATGGTATTGTTGTCGGCAATGTGGAAAGTACCTCCGTTGAGGTCAATCTCCGTTCCCTGGAAGGCAAAGTCTGAATCAACATAAACGGTATTGGCCGGATCTGCATTAAACAGATCGGAACCTGAAAATGGTTGCGTGCCCTGAATTCGCTGCGAAACGGAATTGCTGAATGTGGTTCTGTAGTTGGTCCAGATTCCGTTTTGATATACATCACCATACAGGTTTATATAGAAATTGTAGGTGTTGTTCTGAATGACCCCTTCGTTGGTTATGCTTCCGTGCACCGTAAGTGTGTTATTGCCACTTGTGTAATTCGTTATGATCCCTGTGGGGGAAATGTACAGACCATTACATTCGTTGGTTCCTGTCGATACATACACTGTAGAGTTTATAACAACACTGTCGGAAGCTGTGGGGATAGACCCTCCGATCCAGGTGAAAGAGTCGTTCCAGATTCCTCCTCCGGGTGCAGATACAATTTGAGCTTGCAGATTTGAGGTGATCAATGGTAGGATAATCATTCCCATTACCACCACTACGATTTTAGAAATTTGATCCATAGCAGATAAATTTAATGGTGAAACATCAAGAATTAAAAAGGGTAGTAGTAGTTTTTGAAATGATCGGAGGCAAAAGTAACAAAACACCGGTTTTGTTCCATTATGGTACAGGCTGTTTAACAGTTAATTAACAAAAGGCACACAGGAGTTCGTATCCTGAAACGGATATTCAGACAGCAGAAGTTCTCAGAAAACAAGTATTGGTATTTTGGTGATGCAGATCAGGGTAGCTGGCTTGATTCACCGGTATTTTCAAACCAGAGATCGTTTTTATCGATGTTGTTTACCTGGCCATCGAGGTT
Source organism: Bacteroidales bacterium (assembly GCA_020438135.1). Lineage (GTDB taxonomy): Bacteria > Bacteroidota > Bacteroidia > Bacteroidales > JAADJA01 > JAADJA01. The sequence goes on from JAGQVF010000147.1 coordinate 2,155, forward strand.
ATAATCTGCGGACTCATATCCTTTTTTACCCACTATCAAATCCCACAAACTTATTTTATCGTTTGTATTAATCGAGCCGTCAGCATTGCCATCGCCACTGATCAGGCCATAGTTGCCACCGCCGAGATTTTTTAGCGCTGAAGAACCTCCATAAGCCTGTGCATCAGAAGTTGTGAAATCGTAGCTATGGATACCACCGGAGGCAACAACCGGGTTTGCCGAAAGAACCGGCAGGTGGTTGCGGTGATGTACAATTACAAACAGATCGTTTTTAATTACACCGGTAAATTCAGGCAGGGTGCTCCCATCCAAACCGACAATGCTTCCGTCGCTAAGCAGAAAAGCTGCCTGCCGTTCCACACGTGTTGTTTCGTCGGCCAGTGCTGCTGTAGTGGTGTCGCGGGTTTCGATCAAAACCCAATCAACGATATCTGAATTGGGAATCGATGTCACAGATTCGGTACCTGAATAATTCCAGGGTGAAACATTAAAAGGTTGATTGAGGGGAAGTTCATCGTTATTATTGAGAGCAGTGGCCATGTTGGATCCCATGTAGGGTCCTTCAAGGAACAGTTTAAGGCTAAGCCTGACCGGATAGTTGAAATGTAGTTTAAACCGGGTGCTGGCATCAGATGGTTCTCCAACAAAAGTATAAACGGAATCTGTTTTCAGGTTCAATATAACATTCTCCTTCGTGTCATGAAGTGTAACGGATGTGTCGGCTCCGAAGGTGTACAGACCTTCGGTAGTGATGGTGTAATTGGTAGTTGCACCAACTTTGAAGCCGAGCTGTACGGTCATGTTCGTATAGAGCTGTGGAATGGCATTCACCGATAGGTTACAACATGAAATAATCGAATACAACTGGGGAGCTTCAAAAATTCCCATCAACTTATAGGCATCGTACTGTGAATCGAATCCGAAGGTTGAACCGGGTACCACGATAACGTAAGTCTGATCGCTGTATCCATTGCCGTTGATTGTCATTTTTACTGTATTGGGATTCAGAGAAAGCAGATTGTCTGAACCGGTTCCCTGTGCATTAACAGTTGGGTTGTGCATAGTCAGAAATGAAAGTAATGCAGTTATGTAGGCGTTTCTGAGTAAAAATAAGTTTAGTGTTTTCATGATAGTTGTGTTGTTAGTTCAAAAGGATGCGTTGAAGTGATTCTACAAATTTACAAAGATTTTATGCTTCATTATCGATTTACAGTATTTGGATTTAATTTGTAAAAAAAACAGATTGAATGTGCATTAATAGGTTTTCATACTGATCCGTTGGAGTTTATATTTATTGCCTTCTTTCAGACAGGATGGACAGTATTTATGTTCGGTTGTGTATTCCAGTCCGCAGTGGTTGCAACGATAATGGATAATCTTCAGGATTGATTTAACAGGGCACAACGACACATATATTATTCCCACGATAGGTGTAAGAATAAAACTGACAACAAAGGCACGCCAGCCACCACAGGTTTTGTAAGTTCCGAGTTTAGCAATGGAAAGCGCCAGAAACACATAAATTATTCCGGTAACCAGTAAAACTTCGGTATTTAGGTAGTCATATTTAATCATTCAATAATATCAATTCCTTTGGGGATACTCCACCATGTTTTATCGCTGTAAAAGTACAATATTTTGGTCTGGAACCTTATAATTTAATTTTGATTTTATTTTGAACGGGAAGCTATAACAATTTAGATTTCATCATGCTTGTTATACATCAAAATGGTGAGATTGTAAAATGGAAAAGAAACCAAATATGTAAGTATGTTAGAAATCTTATTATAGCCTGGCCCTAAAATTTATTCGTGAATAATAAAGTCTTAAAAATGTTCAACCACGAGGCTTTTTTTAAGGCATTTGATTCATTTGGATTTGCACCTGATTATGAGTCAGATTTTGCACTTTTTTCAACTTTTTCTAACCACCTTCTGTAACCCTTTAATAGTAAGGCTTACGAAATTACTAAAAAATTTTCTTTTTGAATATTTCGCTAATTTAATCTATTTTTGTGTATCAAAATGCGTACACATAGAGAATACTTAAATTTGTGCAAATAACTATAAAAA
>JAGQVF010000010.1 GCA_020438135.1 Bacteroidales bacterium
AAAATAGCCCATAAACCAAAGGCCATTGCGAGGGTTGAAACAGCCATGGCCACAAACCACCATGCCGGAGCTTTTTTCTCCTGCGGAGCCAGAATCTCATTGGTTATCTGACTGTAGGTTTTGTTGCCCTGTATGAGTACTCCTCTGACTTTTTTATTGTACATGCGTTCTTATTTTATTTCTTGTGCAATAATTTTCCATTACAATTTATCCATGATGTCCATGTTCCATACCTTCTCCGAATTCATCTGCCGGTTTATTCCGGACCAGTGTAAGGTATGAAACCGACGACAATGTGTGAAGTTCTTCAAGAAGGTTGTAGGTTCTGGGATCTTGCCTGATTTGGGCGATCTCAGTATCACTGTTATTCATGTCACCGAAAACAAGTGCTTTTGTAGGACAGGCCTGAACACAGGCTGTTTGGATCTCGCCATCCCTGAGCTGCCTGTTTTCTTTTTTGGCTTCCAGTTTTTTCTCCTGGATTCGCTGAACACAGAACGAGCATTTCTCTACAACACCGCGTTCACGAACAACTACATCAGGATTCAAAACCATTTTGCTCAATTCACCATTTTGATTGTAGTCGAATTTATCGTTGTCAACAAACCTGTACCAGTTGAACCTTCTTACTCTGTAGGGGCAGTTGTTCATACAATACCGGGTACCAATACAACGGTTATAAGCCATTTGATTAAGACCTTCTTTGCTGTGAGGTGTCGCCGCAACCGGACAAACATTCTCGCAGGGTGCATTGTCGCAATGCTGACACATAACGGGCTGATGCACTACAGCAGGATTTTCGGGTTCGATTCGATAGATGGTATCCGGTCCGGGTTTTTCAGGTTCTGTTAGTGAATAATATCTGTCAATCCGCATCCAGTGCATGATACGGCGGTTTTTTACCTCCTCTTTTCCAATTACGGCAACATTGTTTTCCGCCTGACATGCAATCACACAAGCACTACATCCAATACACTTGTTCAAATCAACACCCAATCCCCAATGGAAACCTTCGTATTCCGGTTTTTTGTATAGCGTAACTGCTTTTTTCTCGTTGATCTCGTGAAGTTCGTTTCCGGCATTTTTCTTTTCTTTCCATTTGTCAAGAACAGTTTCACGAACCAGTGGCCTGCCCTCCATACTATGATGTGTCTGGGTTGTGGCGATTGGGTAAGTGGATCCCGTCTTTTCAATGGTAATAGATCCAATGGTATATTGTTTGGAACCATTCCTCATTCCGGCTAAGGGATATACGTTTTTGCCAATACCATTGGCCACTTTGCCAATGTTTTCGCGGCCGTAGCCGAGCGCAATGCTAACAGTACCGTATGGTTGGCCGGGTTGATATAAAACAGGGAGTTCAATGGAGCCATTGATTAAAACCACATCTTCCTGAGTAAGATTATTCTCTTTTGCAAACTGCGGTGACATGGCTACATAATTATCCCAAACCGCTTTCGAGATTGGGTCGGGTAATTCCTGTAACCATGGGTTGTTTGCCATTTTACCGGTACCGATTCCCATTTTTTCATAAAGCACCAACTCTATACCTTCAGATTTACCAGGCAATAATTTTGAAGCATTTTTTTCTATAAACTCAAAGTCATACAGCGGGCACTCTTTTGTTGGAACTTCTGTGTTAAAAACACCATCCTGTAAAGAATGATTCCAGAAATCGCTGAACATAACATATTTGTCCTGCTTTCCAAAGAAATTGCTTTCCCAGTAGATTTTTATATAATTGTGGAAATCAGTATCAATTCCCGCCCACTTCAGGAAACTTTCAGGTGCCTGACGGGTGTCGAAAATTGTACGAATAGCAGGCTGAGCCAGGGTAAGCATTCCGTTATACGGTTCGGCATCGCCCCACGACTCAAGATAATGGCTATCCGGACACAGGTAGGTTGCCAAACGGGCAGTCTCATCATTAAATTCATTCAGTGCAACAGTAAGACCGACTTTGGTCAAACCTTCACTGAAAGCCTCCGGATTGAAATACTCATACACCGGGTTCACATTATACATGAAGAGCGCATCAACATCACCCCGCCTCATTGAACCAATCAGATCGTCAACCTGTTGATCGTTACCTTTTTTGGTTTGAAGGGTATGCTCGAAATTGAGGGTATTACCCAGGTTAGCGAGCAAAAAGTTAATGCCGTTTACGATTGCCTGAATATAAACATCATTGGTTCCGGAAACGATGAGAGATTTGCTCTGATGGTGCATCAATTCATCCACCAATCCATCGAGATCAACCGGAGATGACTCTACCTTGTAAGTAGGCATGTCGGATTTGGCTGCAATTTTATTATACAGATTCAGCAAAACAATTGCTTCCTCCGACGGTTTTATCGAATAACGAATGTCAGCATTGCTTCCTGTAAGTGACATAAACGACTCAAACTGGTAATGCTTCGACATGGTTGTCTTATTCTTATTAAGTTCACGGGTTTTTGCATATTGCCTCGAAAACTCAATGGGAGACAACCACGCACCCAGAAAGTCGGCATTAAAACCCACGATAATTTCGGCATTATCAAAACGGTAAGCAGGAATTTCTTCTCGTCCGAATGTTTCCTTGTTTGCCTTTCGGATGGCATCATACGATACGGTATCGTAATAAACCACCTCGGTTGTGGGGTATTGCGCTTTAAATTCTTCGAATACCTTCAAAATCGACGGACTGATAACTGTTGATGCAAGGATCACGATCCTGCCTTCATTAGCGGCGATCTGTTCCAGTTTGGTTTTGATTTCAGTATCAACAGTAGTCCAATCTGCCCTGTTTCCATTTTTTAATGGATATTGTTGTCTTGCTGAATCATAAAGATTTAAAACCGAAGCCTGCACCCTTGCAGAGGTTCCTCCTTTTGTCATGGGCGAAAGTTCATTCCCCTCAATCTTGATGGGTCGGCCATCCCGCACCTTCACCACAACCGGACAATAATCATGTCCATCATAAAATGAAGAGGCATAATAATTGGCCATACCTGGAGTTACCTCGTCAGGTGTATTTAAATAAGGTATTGCTTTTCTGACTGGCATTTCACAACTGCTTGCCAATGCAGCAGTTCCAACGGAAAACCCAAGAAATTTGAGAAAATCGCGACGATTGGATTTTAGTTTATTTGAAACTTCCAACTCCGATAATCCTTCGATGGAAAATTCAGGTTCGGGTTTCTGTTCTGTTAGTACCTCCGAACCATTTTGTATATCTTTAAGTTCTTCTAAACTTTTCCAGTATTTTTTCATGAATATATAATTATTGTATCCTTAAAGATTCTATTAATAATGGCAAACCTGACAATTGTTGCCGCCAATTTCGTCGACGGTCACCCTGTTTCGTTCGCCTGACTTCATTTGTTCCTGGAATCTTACATATTCCTTGTAGAAGCTATTTTCTTCAAACTTAACTTCCGAAGTTCTATGGCAATTGATGCACCAACCCATTCCAAGGTTTTTAACCTGAACGATCCGATCCATTGTTTCGACCGGGCCATGACACTCCTGGCATTCACGCCGGCCCGCATTCACATGCTGTGCATGGCTGAACCACACATGATCCGGAAGATTATGAACCCTCACCCACTCGATTGATTCGCCATTGTTATATGCCTCGACCACTTTTGCAATTTCTTCGGTTCCGGTTTTTTTACCATTTTTTACCACATTGTGGCAATTCATGCAAACATCAACGCTGGGTATTCCTGCGCTTTTGCTTTCCATTGCTGTGTGATGGCAATAAAGGCAATCAATTTGGTTTTGACCTGCATGAACTTTATGACTGAACCATACCGGCTGATCCGGCGAGTAACCTTCCTGCCGGCCAAGTGCTTTTGCTTCAACATAAACAATTTCGCCCACTACAAAAACGGAAACCAGGATGATGATGATGTGGATGAATTTTGCCCTGATAATTTTGGTAAACGCCAGATCGATAAGTGCAACAAATATCAGGATAAGAAAAATAATAAAGGTAGGTTGCGTATTGCCGGGACCATATTTGGTATGTCCTTTTAATCCGGGAGCAGCTTCTTCATATTCCACCTCATGATCTGCACCGGCTTCGTCCTGTTGAGTTGTTGCTGTTGCGGAAGTTACCGCTGACTCATCATAATTTTCAATATAAGTCAGGATTCCTTCAATTTGCTCATCCGTCAGGTTATTATCCGGCATAGGAATTTTATTGTATTCCTCAAACAATTTAACAGCAGTGGGATCACCGTTTTTGATCATGGTTTGCGATGACCGGATAAAACTGTACAACCACTCTCTGTCATGCCTTTCAGTAACGCCCTTTAAATCGGGACCGATCAGTTTTCCTTTTCCTATGGTATGACATGCTGAGCAAACCTGCCACTCCGGTGGTGCCTGGGTTTGCGCATGTATATTCTGAAAGAAAAAGGAAAAACATAATAACAAGACAGGAATAAGAATTATGCTTTTTCTCATATTAAGGTAAATGTTTGTTACACTAATCATCTATGAATCAGGCAAGTATATTGACAACTTGTTTTTCGTAAGCGACAAAAATACAAAGAAATTTATTTTTTGGTATAGGCATACTTAATTTATTGTGTTTTTTTTCAATTGTTTTGAACGGGTCTTGTTTGGGGGTGTATTGTTATCCTTATAACACGGTATTAACAATGAATTCATCCCTGTTTTTTTTATTTTTCACAGACATTGAAAATTTTTCCTGAAATTTTTTGACCTCAGGATTGATTAATCTAAATTGAACTGTTAAATAGTAAAATTCTATCACATTGAATCCAACTAAATATTTAGGCTAACCAAATGCTACAATCCCTGCACCCTTCAGTTTACACATAACAATTCCATCTGATTTCACTCGTTTTTAACTACTTAGAAATTTTAGCAAATCACTGCATTTTTCCCAACTTTTTTAATGTTGTTACGTAAACAGCCGAACATCCCATCTGAATCGAATACCATATTCGATAAAACTTAAATTCTATATCCATGACAAGAGTATTCATTTCCATTTCCGTGCTGTTGCTTATTTTGTATTCAAATATGTATGGGCAACCTTTTAACGATAACAAAACCAATGCTTTCGAAATCACAGATATCAACAACTGGTGTTCTGCTGATGCAGCTTTCACAACCATGAACGCTACAGCTGATGAAACTGCAGGTTCCTGCTGGGTGAATGGTCCGAATCATAATGTGTGGTTTAAATTTCAGGCGACTACTCCGTACGTCACTGTTAAAGTCAAAACCGGAAGTTCGCAAGGGTCAGCCCAGTATCTTATGACTGCCTTGTGGGACAATGCCGGTAATGAAAGAGCATGTGCCGTCTATATCAGTAATACCAGCGACATAACCATGAGTTGTGAAAATATAATTCCGGGTGAATGGTACTACATCTCCGTCGATAATCGTGCAGGTACAAGCTACAGGGGAACTTTTACCTTGTGTGTAACCGACAGTGTTGATTATGATTACCAATTATCAGCCATTGAATTATCCGATCTGGATAATTGGTGTTCAGGTGATGGTGCATATACGACCATGTGGGCAACCGGCGACAAACAGAAAGGCACCTGCTGGGTAAATGGTCCAAATTACAATCGTTGGTTCAAATTCCAGGCTACAACCTCAACTATAACCATTGATGTAAAAACCGGTGGAAGTCAGGGTTCAGCGCAATACCTGATGGCGGCTTTGTGGGATAATGCGGGTTATGAATTGGCGTGTGCTGTATACACAAGCAATACAAGTGACCTTACACTGAGCAGTGTGGACCTTATTCCGGGGGAATGGTATTACATCGCTGTCGACAACCGGGCAGGCACAAGTTACAGGGGAAGTTTTACGCTTTGCCTTGATGCTACGGTAGATTATGACTACAAGATGGC
>JAGQVF010000148.1:0-25620 GCA_020438135.1 Bacteroidales bacterium
ATCATGACAATAAATCACTCTGGCACGACAATAAGTTACCCCATGCTGACAATAAGTCGCACCACGATAGCAATAAGTCACCCCAGGGTTCCAATAAGTTTTTTTCGTGATGTAAAGTTCAGTGAGTTTAAAGAATAATTCAATCATTTTTCTCCTCGAACAGGTCGAGTTGGTTTTCGGTGATGTAGTAACTCTCGGGAACAGATTTATCAAACCCGTTAATGTAGCGGCGTATCGATTTTTTGATGAGTTTGTTGGGGGTAGTGTGTCGGGCTGCACAATAATTTAACAGGCTGCGCTTCTGTTTCATCGTTAGCTTAATCGAAATGACTGAATACCTGATTTTCCGCTTTCTTTTTTTTCTTTTCTTTTCGGGCATACGGTGTTTTTTGTAAAAATAGATATTCGTTAAATGAGCTATATTTTGATTCTGGAAAACTTTTTAACATTTTTGGTTTAATAAGGCGGGGGAGGGGCTGAATGGGTGATTTGCTTCGCCGTAATTTGGGTATGATGTATTGGGTTCAACTATGCTACTTTGCGAAAACAAGGTGGATGAGCTGGTCGGCGTTCTTGTCGTTTGAATAACGCTGGTTAAGGATGTTTTCCCGTTTTTTTATTTCTGATTCTGTAAATTCTTTGGAAAACAACTGGTTGAGTTTGTCGATCAGTTCCTGTGGTGTGTTGCCGGTTTGGCAGCAATCTTCTAAACCGGTGCCGTTTAGCATTTTGTCGTTGACGAGGCAGAACCGGCCTTTGTATAGGGTGTTGAGGAGTTTGAGCTTGAGTCCGGTGGCCTGAAAGGTAACGAGGATGTTGACATGGGCGTTGCGGATGAGATCGAACATGGTATCATCATCGGGGTTTTCGATGAGGGTAACACCATCGGTGTTTTTTATCAGATCGCGGATGTGCTGAGGCGGATTCATACCGGCAACCTTAAACGGGATTTGGGTTTTGCTAAACACTTCCCTGATGAGGTATGAAACGGCATGGGCATTTTCGGCCACCTCGATGTTGCCGTTATAAAGCGCATAATCGCCCTTGCCCGGATTTGGATTTAACGCATTGTTAGCATGAAAACTGGGAAGGTATTCCACTTTTTTACCGCGAAAATGTTGTTGCAGGTAAGCTGTGTCTTCCTGCGAAACCACCAGCATGAGGTTGGCATGTCTTAAGACTTTCTGATATAACCTGAGTTTGAGACTGGCCATCAGGAAATAAAACCTTGAGAAAATGCCTTTTTCCACCCTGAAAAGGTTGTAGTAGTACCGGTGCTCGATGTTGCTTTCGCGATAGATCTTAAAACGGTTTTTAAGCCGGGGATCATCGATATAATAACAACTGTGCAAACCTTCGAAAAGGATGGGATGGGTGTCGTTCAAAAGGTTTTTTAAGAGTTGATCCGAGCGGCGACTCGAAACGATATATGGTTTAATAGAGAGCGCCGATTGCAGACCGACCCGCCTGGGATAATAATAAACTTTTTCGCAATAGGTGTCGAGTTCGCTGCGGCGATCGCGGCCGGGATACTCAAAACAGTGGAGGAAGATGCGGATGCCCTTGCGGTGGAGTTCCCTGATCTTGTAAAACACATCGATGACACCGCCGTAGTTTGGGGGATACGGGATATCGAACGAAATGATATGGAGGAAACGGTCAGGCATATTTCTGATACACTCCTTTAATGATCTCTTCTTCTTTTTCCCAGCACAATTCGGCTGCTGCAAACTTAAGATTTTCTTTCCAATCCTTTTCCAGGCAATCCATGCCGAGCACCTTATTTATTTTGGCAGCAAGTTTTTCGGGTTCGTGGCTATCGATAAATGTTCCGATGTTATACTGAATAACGATCTTTTTGATCTCTGTAAGGGGAGAAGCCAGCACCGGCACACCGGCGTGGATGTAGTCGAACAGCTTGTTGGGCAGGCTGTAGCGGTAGTTGAGGTTGGTGTCTTTGTCAATGGCCAGTCCGAGGTCGGCATGGAAGGTGTATTGATAAAGCTCGTCGGGCGGAATGCGACCGATGAATCGGATTCGGTTTATTAACGCCGGGTCTTCAGCGGTTTTTTTCAGTTGCGGGATCACATCGCCGCCACCGATGATCAATAACAAACAATTGCTGAGGTAACGCATGGCTTCGACGAGTTCTTCAGCACCGCGTTGTATATTAATGCCTGATCCCTGCAGGATGAGTATCTTTTTATCTTCCGGAAGACCGAGGTCTTTCCTTGTTTTTTGCCTGCTGAACTTCGAGGCGGGTGGAACGTTTCGAACCACCAGAACTTTATTGCCATATTTTTCTCTGTAGAAATCTGCAATGGATTGGCTCACAGTGAAAACATCCTTCAACTTTGGAAAAATCCATTTTTCGATCGACGTCCACACCGATTTAACAAAAGGGCGGTGGATCACTTCGGGTGTTTCTGTGAAAAGTTCGTGACTGTCGTAAACCATCGGAATACGCTTGAATTTGTGAACCAGAAAGTTGGGCAGAAGGGTGTCGAGGTCGTTTGCGACCAATAGATCTGCTTTATGAAACAAAAGGTGAAAAAAGAGACGGATGTTAAATTCAGCATAAAACCAGGGACCCTTTTCGAAAAGCAGGTTCATTCGCCGGAGCCGGTAATTGCGTAAGGGGAGGGGAGGACTTCCTTTTTTGCGGCGACCGAGGAGTTTTACATCGAAGCCCATAGTGGATAGGGTTGTACATACTTTGTGCACCCGCTGGTCGGTTACAAGGTCATTCACTACAGATACGATCACTTTTTTCACTGCTCGGCTTGTATCAGGCCGCGAAATTACTAATTTCGCCGTGTTCGACAATTCAATAACTTAAAGTTGTGGAGATCAAAAAGAATTATTCCCTGAAATCCCTGCATACATTTAATATGGATGTAGATGGAAAATATTTTTGTGAGGTTGCTTCGGTAGCGGAACTGCGTGAAGCGTTGCAATTTGCAAAATCGCAACGAACAGAAATGCTGGTGCTGGGTGGCGGTAGCAATGTATTGTTTACAACCGGTTTTGAAGGCCTTGTTATTAAAATCAATATGGCAGGAAAAGAGGTGGTGCGCGAAGATGAAAAGTATGTTTGGGTGAAATCCGGAGGGGGAGAAAACTGGGACCGGTTTGTAGCGTATTGCGTGGATCATGGGTATGGAGGGATTGAAAACCTGTCGCTTATTCCGGGGTGTGTGGGTGCAGGTCCGATCCAGAATATCGGGGCATACGGTGTGGAGTTAAAAGATCATTTCGAGTCGCTCGAATTTTATCATTTTAATTCGGGAGCGTTAGAGGTGTTTGAGAGGGAGGATTGCAATTTTGGGTATCGCAACAGCATTTTTAAAAATGAATTGAAAGGAAAAGGGGTGATCTTGTCGGTGACCCTGAAACTGGATAAAATCCATGTGTTGAAAACCGGCTATGGCAGCATTCAGCAAGAGCTGGTAAAACTGGATAAAGATGTATACACGATTTCCGATCTGCGGAATGTGGTGACGAGCATTCGACAAAGTAAACTCCCCGACCCTGAGGAGATTGGCAATGCAGGTAGTTTTTTTAAAAATCCGGAGGTGAGTGCTCAAACATTTTCATCACTCAAAGTGGATTATCCTGACATTGTGGGGTACCCGATCGAAAACGGGAATATGAAGCTGGCTGCAGGCTGGCTGATCGATCAGTGTGGCTGGAAGGGATTCCGCGATGGCGATGCAGGGGTACATGCCAAACAAGCGCTGGTTCTGGTTAATTATGGATCTGCCAGTGGAAAAGAGATTTATGATCTTTCGGAAAAGATAAAGATTTCGGTGAAAGAGAAATTCGGTGTGAATTTGGAAAGAGAGGTGAATGTGGTTTGACCCCCGGCTGATTTTTCATTTCGAATGTTTAATCCTTACTTCATGAATCACGAAGGACACGAACAACATACACAAAGGACACAACTTTGTAAACCTGTTGAAAACCTTAGTGTTCCCTGCGGATAAAGAATAAGAGACTCTCCACGCAACTTTACCTAAGTTTTCTCAATCGTTTGAATGCTTTATTCAGGTTTGATGTGATATCACCGGCAATAAGCGATTCGAAGCCTTTTTTTTGGGCTGCAAAATCTCCGGCCAATCCGTGCAGGTAAACACCAAGCAGACAGGTTTCTTTGGAAGTATAACCTCCTGCTTTTAATCCGAGAAGGATTCCGGTTAAAACATCTCCGCTGCCGCCTGTGGCCATGCCCGGGTTGCCGGTGGAGTTGAAGTAAACCTTTCCATCAGGGCAGGAGATTGCGGTGTGGGCGCCTTTTAAAATTACATACACCTGGTGTTTGATGGAGAATTCGCGTTGCATTTCAAACCGATCAAAATTGTTGGAAGATTTGCCAACCAGCCTCTCAAATTCTTTGGGATGGGGTGTGAAAATGCTCTCTTTGGGAATGAACGATATCCATGTTTTATTTTCTCCCAGGATGTTGATGGCATCTGCATCAAAAATGATGGGCAGGCCGGTATCCTGGATCAGGACTTTAATTCCGTTGGCTGTCTGTTCGTCGGTGCCCAAACCCGGCCCGATGGCGATGGCATTAAATTTTGACAAGTCGGGATGGTGGGTAAACTTGTAATCGTCTTCGTCGTGGCTCACCATCACTTCGGGGTTGGCGGTTTGCATCACTCGGTTACCGGTGGTTGGGATGTGTGCAGTAATCAATCCGGCACCGGACCTGAGACCTGCCCGGGCAGCCAGCACGGCAGCGCCCATTTTACCGTAACCACCGGCGATGAGCAAACCATGGCCGTAGGTGCCTTTGTGCGAATATTTGGTGCGGTTTTTTAACACAGGTGCAAGCATATTTCCTGTGAGGAAAAAATTGCTGACTTCCAGCCGGTTGATAAAATCGGGATGGAGACCAATGGGTAAAACTTCCCACTGACCGACAAATGGATCATTTTCCGGGAAAAGGAAACCCTGTTTCGGAAACTGGAAGGTGAGGGTGTAATCGGCACGAATGATTGACCCGTCGTTGTCGGTGTTTGATTTGTCGGCAAACAGGCCCGAAGGCGCATCGATGGCAACTACCAGAGCGTTCGAATCATTGATGTGATCAACCACCCTGCCCGGAAACTTTTTAACCGGACGGGAAAGTCCCGAACCGAACAATGCATCGATCACCACCTCTTGTTCGCCGATTTCAGGGAGTTCATCATTTTCATGCAGATCAACCATTACCAGCCCCCGGGTGGATTTGGCTCTTTCATAATTGGTTTCGCAACCTGGCGACATTTTATCGGTGAACCAAACGGTGAAAATATGAACCTTAAATCCGGCGCCGGCAAGCATTCGTCCGAGTGCGTAACCGTCACCGCCATTGTTTCCCAGTCCACAAAATATCCGGATCTGTTTTTTGGAGTCGATGTTGTCGGTCATCCATTCGTAGAGCTCTAGTGCGGCCCGCTCCATCAGGTCGATGTCGGAAATGGGTTCGTTTTTTATGGTGTATTCGTCGGCTTCGCGTATTTTATCAATCGGAAGAATTTTCATAACTGAATGTGTTGTTATTGATATGATTTACCACCTCCTGAATATACAACCGGTTGTGCCTGTAATAGTTTTCCGTTCTGACTTCCAGGGGATGCCAGGGAAGAGTGAAATCAGGTTTGATTCCCTCCCGATGCAGTTCGCCATCGAGTGAACGCATCAGGGTGGTGGAGAGGTAGAGACAAAGGCCCGTTACGGGCAAATAATACTTTGTGCTGTAGATATACTGGTCGGGACGGGTACCTGTTTCCTGTCCATATGTAGCTTTTGCAATTTTATTATGGATCAAGATATCTGCAAAGTTAACGGCAAGCTCCTGTGTGCCGGTATGAAAATAGAGGTAAATGTCGCCTTTAAATCTGATGTCGTCCATTTTTCGGGAGTAAGTTCCACTGACCGACTTGCTTTTCCGGGTTTTTTTCTTTGCGTACTTCATCACATCGTCCGGGCCATCGTGGAAGGTAAATAATTCAGCTTCTCCATCATAGAGATAGGGTAAAATTGCTGTCCACAAGGTTCTGGTTGAGTAGCTGCAACTGCTCAGATCGATGACAAGGTTTTTTGCATTTTGGTTTTTGATCCGGGTAAAAATCGCATTCAGTGAATCGAGTGAAAAATCACTGCTTCTTTGCCGGTCAATTCTGAGTACGGCTGTGTTGTCGAGGAAATAAAGATGAAAAAGATCAAGTCTGGTGAGTATTGGTCCGATCCGGTCGGTATAATAGGTATCACCTGGTTGCGCAAGCTGAATGTATTTATTAACCGGATCCTCCGCCCCGATCGGAATATAAGATACCAAAACCGAATCTGTAAAATTATAGAGTGCATAAATTTCAGGATAATGCCAGTACAAAGAGAACCTCATTATTGAGGATTTGGGATAATATCGCTTTGTGTCGGAGAATAGCATAAAATTTATCCTTTTTGCCATATCAATTACAGGAATGCCTTCAATGGTCAACAGTTGCGCGTGGAGCGGGATCTCAGGAGAATCAAAGGTCCGAACAGTGTCATTATAAATAAAAGTATTTAGCGGGACGACAATCTTTTCGGCAAACTTCTTGGTTTCACCTTTTTGGTAGGCATAGTCTCCTTTCAAACCATAATAGGAATCTTCGTCCTCCAGCAGAGAGACCAGGGGTTGTGTAAGCAGATAAAAATCCTTAACCGTCATTTCCTTTTTCTCCCCGATCACTTGCTGGATGCTGTCGGCGAGCTGGTTAAACCTTTTTTTACCACAAAATAAAAAACCGTTGTTCCTGTAATTTTTAAATTCGGCTTTTTGCCGGATAAAATGAAGATCGGACTTGAGATCGATGGCTGAATAGGTTTTATTGAGCTCACTGCTTAGGCTGTCCTGGGCCATCAGGTTTGGCATACATAGCCCCAAAAAAAATAAAATAAAAATATACCGCATGTTTTGTTGAATTTGCAAAATATAAATGTTCCTGAATCTAATAAACTATTCCTTGATCACATAACAGCTTGCCATGATGTCGTGCAGGGCTTGTTTTTTTTCGGTGAAGCCGGCCATGATGTATCCGATCATCAGGATTATACCTGAAATGATCTTGCCAAAATATCGGCCGGTAGCTTGTCCGAAATTGACGCGATTTCCTTCGTAATCGGTAACCTTTATCTTAAGGGCCATTTTCCCTAATGTTCCCTGATGCTTTGATGATTCCATCAATGCATAGTAGAGCCATGTTCCTACCAGCGATAAAATTCCCACCATTGAATATCCGAGTACAATAGAACCGATAAACGCCGGATCATTATCCAAATTTGCACCCGATTGCTGCAACGAATACATGGATATTCCGAAGATGGCAAATACCGGTATCAGTAGAATCCACATCACTGTTGAAATAATAATGTTATCGATAAGGTAGGCCAGAAAACGCCACCAGAATCCGGCATATTGAACCGGTTTTTGTTCTTGTTGAAAATTTGTTGTTGTGTTTTCCATTGTGATATAATTTGATTTTACATTGACATCTCCCAGGGCAGAAGCGCAAAATTTAGTCCCAGGAAAAGTAATCCGAAAATGAGCATGAAAATAAATGATGCAGCCAGCACCAGTCCGATGATGGCAATGGTTCTGCCGGTTTTTACATTGCTGTATGAGTTTTGTGTAAACCTTCCCGGAGAAGCTTCATAAAGTGCGAGGTCCTTGTTGGCGATTATCAGTGCAGCAATACCGAGGATAAGCCCGATGATGCCCTGACACCAACATAAAATGATCGATAAAACACCCAGGATAAGAACGGCTGAAGCATTTGGTAAAGGAACCTGGTTAGCCGGATGTGTTTGATTTGTTTGCTGGTTTTCCATGATTTGAGTTGTTTAATTGATCGACAATTTTACGACATAATTGATGATCATGATCGTAAGCGTAAATATAAATGAAAATTTAATAACCCTGGCTCCGTTTCGAAATTGAAAAACCAGGTGAAGAATAAGGTAACCGATCAGAAAAAGTACCGGAAAAAGTGCAGGATAGGTTTTAAAACTTTCAAAAAATTCTCCTTTAAGCAAAAGAATGAAAGCGCTTTGCATACCACAACCCAGGCATTCAATCCCCAGAAATTTCTTATAATAGCAGGGTAACTGATGCGCTTCGAGCCACTGAATTATTCTATCCATGCCATAAAATTAAGCATTCTTCATCAGGGTGAAAACTTATTTTGTTGTAGCAGCATCAACCCAAAGTTGACTAAATTCAAAATGTGCTGCATTCGTCAGGCTTAACAACATTTAACAATAATTATCGGTTTTAGCCAAACATTTCGGTAATTTTACGGTAAATATAGAGTTATGTACTATAAAAACCAGAAAATGAAAATCAGAAATCTCAAGATATTTTTATCAGCCTTGCTTATAGGATCTATTAGTTTTATTGTTTTTGCTTCAGGCAACGATGAAGTTGACGAAAATCGCAGGGCACTTTTATTAAAGGTAATTTCTTTTGCACTTAACAACGGGCATTATTCTCCGGTTGATATCGATGATAAATTCTCGGAAGAAGCCTGGGAACTCTATATTGACAGGCTCGATTTTTCGAAGCGATTCCTGCTTCAGAAAGATATCGACAACCTGGCTACATATAAGTTCAAGCTTGATGATGCACTGATGGAGGAGGATTTCTCTTTTCTTGATTATTCCGATGATCTGATCACTCAACGAATCAATCAATCGGAATCATATTATAAAGATGCCTTAAAAAAGCCTTTTGATTTCAGTATCGATGAATGGTATGAATTTGATCCCGATGAAACTGATTATGCTAAAACTCAGGATGAGTTGAAGGATCGCTGGCGTAAATCTCTCAAATATGAAACACTTGCCCGCATCCATACAATGCAGGAAGAACAGGAAAAGGCTGCTGAGAAAAGCGATACAGTGACGATTAAGTCGTTTGCACAGATGGAAGAGGAAGCTCGTGAAAAGATCCTAAAACGATATGATGATTGGTTTCACCGGATGTCGAAACTTGATAATGCCGACAGATTGAATACCTATATCAATTCGTTGGTGAATGTATATGATCCGCATACCCAATATTTTCCGCCCAAGGATAAGGAGAACTTCGATATCCGTTTTTCAGGTCAGCTCGAAGGAATCGGAGCACAACTTACCCAGAAAAATGCTTATATAGAGGTAAGCAAGATCATTCCCGGAAGTCCCTCATGGAAACAGGGAGATCTGGAAGTGGGCGATTTTATACTGAAAGTGAAACAATCAGGCGAAGAACCTGTGGATGTGGTGGATATGCGTCTTGATGAAGCCGTACAATTAATTCGTGGTAAGAAAGGAACAAAAGTTACCCTGACCATTAAAAAACTGGATGGAACAATCGAAGATATTACCCTGGTGAGGGATGTGGTTGTGCTGGAGGAAACCTACGCCAAATCTGCTGTTATCAAAGATGAAGAAACCGGTGAAAAATACGGATTTATTCATCTGCCTTCATTTTATGTTGATTTTTCAAAAATAAATGGTAAAAACTGCTATGATGATGTAAAGGATGAAGTGGAGAAACTTAAGGATGAAAATGTTGCAGGGATCATTTTCGATATTCGTGACAACGGTGGCGGATCGCTGGAAGACGTTGTAAAAATAGCAGGACTTTTTATCGAAACGGGTCCGGTTGTTCAGGCTCGCGGAAGAAGAGATGTAAACAGGGTTTTGAGGGATACCGATTCGCGGATTCAGTATGACGGACCGATGGTGGTTATGGTGAATGCAATCAGTGCTTCGGCATCAGAGATTTTTGCTGCCGCCATGCAGGACTACGACAGGGCAGTGATAGTTGGCGGTAATTCGACTTATGGAAAAGGAACGGTTCAGAATTTTACAGAACTCGACCGGATGGTACCGAAAAAGCCGGCCAACATGGATGAGTTGGGAGCACTGAAAATGACGGTTCAGAAGTTTTACAGAATCAATGGTGATGCTACACAGTTAAAGGGAGTTACACCAGATATTGTTTTCCCTGATTATTACAATTATATGGAATTCGGTGAAGCCGACCTTGATTATCCCATGCCTTTTACCGAAATAACTCCGCTTACCTGGGATAAATGGACTCCTACCTATGATGAGGATTTTATTATTGAAATGAGTAAAAAACGGATTAAATCCGATACGTTGATGAATCTGATTGATGAGAATGGGAAACGCCTTGAGAAAATCAGGGAAGATACAAAATACAATCTCAATTATGAAAAATACACCGTTCTGATCGATAAAAGAGAACAGGAATCGAAAAGGTATGATCGTATTTCGAAAGATACCCTTGGTCTTGTTATTGCCGTTCCTGAGGATGATAAAGATGTGATACTGGCAGATACTTCGCGCAAAGCGAGATCGGATGCCTGGATACTTGGTTTGAAAAAGGATGTTTATCTTTCGGAAGCATTCCATATCATCAAAGACATGAACAATTACAATGTGGCAGATGTCCGTAAAGAGGAGGAATAATTTGCAGGATCAGATCTGTTGGCGGAAAAGTTTTTTCCTGACGCTTTCGCCCCAACCTTTGTAGATAAAATAAATCCACCCATTATAAATATTAACCTTTTCAACAAACGGGTATGGGATCGTGATTTTGTATTGAGTTGCACCCGTCAGCAGGTTTATTTCTTCCAGGTCGCGAGTTCCGTTCAGGTTCTGGAACAACGTATACATTTTACCTTTTATGGGATCTGTATAAACTTCACCTAACCATTTTTTTCGCGGTGCAACCGACCGGATGAGGGTGGTTAGGGGGTTGTGTTTTTCTTCGAGGTGATATGCTATTTCCGTAGATAGCACCAAAGAATCATTCACACCATAAATATCAAGGCTGTTTGATGAGTGATTAAAAACACATATTGAATCTCCCAGTTTTTTAACCGGCGCATTGATGGGTGAATAATATACCATTTTATTGAACCTTTGCTCAGCTTCCAGGTCTCTGATATTGTCAAGAATAGCATAGTCTCCCGGCGTTCCGGTAAGATTGCCGATGTTTGGTGAATTGTCAAAATTGCTGAAAATATTAAAGTCTCCGGGATTGTCGAATAACATATCAATTTTGTCCTGGTCTACCATTAGCGTAAAATCATGATAGCTTGAATCAAGGGTGTTAAAATAATACAGCTTTTTTACGAAATCAAAATCGTACAACTTCTCGAAATAAAGCTTGTTGTCGATCCGGAAAAGGCAACCTTCCATCGTGCTTAAAAATTCAGCAACGTCTTCTCCCTGGTACAGTTTGATGTATTCATCCGTTAAATGTACCTGGTAAACACGGGTTTTGGTAATTATATGTGCATTGCCCAGACAGTCGCGAAAAAGTGCAAGCGGTTTACCAGGGAGCAACGGTAGGGTCAGCTTGTGATTGCCTGAATAATCAAGCAGCCGCAGTTCTGAACGCGACAACCTGGCTTTATAAATCAGGAGCAGTATTCCCTGATCGAGTGTTTCATAATCCAAAACCGAATAAAAATCATCCTTAAAGATCGTATCGATTTTTTGGTTTACAATGACCACTTCATTCAGCAGGCTGGTCTTTTTGATGAGGCTGATTTCAAGGTGCCTTTCGGGAGGATAATCAAATTTTAATGAATAACTTTCGTACGAAACATGACTAAACCTTAGCGTAAATGGAAGTTTGGTAATATACAGTGTAAATTGACCCAGGTCATTTGTGGTCGTCCCCTGTTTTTGGGATTCAACAACAATGTGCACATTCTCGATGGGTTCATCCGTTGAATTGTCAGTAACTGTTCCTGTGATTTTATAAGGTACCGGTTGCTGCGAAAAAAGAAGGTTAACTGAAAGCAATACCCATAGCAGAAGCGAACTTCGTATCATTGATTAAATCAATAAGTATAGTATTTAATAGATAATTAATTTCTGCTTTTGTTTGGAAGTTTCACCCTGCTCATCGGTTACTGTGAGGTTGTAGAGATAAATGCCGCTTTCCACACGCGTGCCGTAAGTGTTTTTACCATCCCAGGTGAAAAATTCCAATACTGATCCGGTTGAGAACAAAGTATTTTCATGCGTCATTACATGCTTGCCGAACATATTAAAGATTTCAATCTTTACTTTGAGTTCTTTGCCGGGCCTGGTATGTTTAAATGTAAAAACGGTAGCATTACTAAACGGATTGGGATGATTCATGACCCCTGAAATTGAGAGTCCGGATTTATCATTGATGTAAAAAACGATTTCAGTTTCACCTGAGTTGTTATATGAATCCCATGCTTTCAGGTGCAATGTATGTCTTCCATTGGGCAAGTCGCTGAACGGAAATTCGATTGTCCCCTGCTGGTAACTGTTCAACCCGGGTTTATAATAATCGTTCAATACCATGATATTGGAATAGTCTCCGTTGAGCACAGCCGTTATGTCATGACCGATTCCATTGGTAGATAAGTTGATCCCGTTTTCATCGAATAACCTGGCAAGCATTATTGGATTGGGATCGGTTTGATCGCCTGATACAAAATTGGTGTCATTCAGGAAAATTGTAATTTCAGGTCCTTTGTTATCCGTTGTTGCTTCATTATCAATTCCCCAGAGTATGAAGTCATTGTAAGCTCCGGTCGCGTCGTGCGAATCCGATGAGGCATAAAAACTTAGTTTTCCCTTGTCGATGTTTTGAGCCATATCAACCGGAACAACAAAAGAAACTTCGAAGGTTCCGTTATTAACTTTACTTTTTCCGTTCCATAAAACCTGGTTCTGTTGCTTATACCTGAAAGGCTGGCTGCCGTTGTCGTTCCCAAGGGTAACCGTTTTAATGGGTTTGTCAAATAAAGTTGTCCAGATGTAACCGTTAAATTCTGAGATTTTATAGTCCTGGAAATCGATTATTTCACCTTTCAAAATAACCTTCTGTAAAGATTTTATGGTATCAGAGCTTTCAGAAAGTGTTGATTCGTTACCGTTAATATTAAGTGAGGTAACTTGAATTTTGTAGTCAGGATAACTTATACGAAGAGCCGGATCGCCAAGCAGAACAAAGTTACGGGTAGTCTGTTGACCAGGGGGCTTAGAGTATTTGATAATATCGCCGAGACGTGGCATTGTTCCCTGATCCCCGACAAAAGCCCTTTCATAAATTCTTTCGTTCAATTTATAGTTCGATAATGAGTACGCCAACCTGGTGGTTGTTAATAAGGCTACACCACCGCCATTTTCATTCAGAAGTACCCATTCGCCGGCCGAAACTTTTTCGGGTTCATCAAAACGGCTAAACTCACAGGTTGCAGTTATAAATACAGGATAAACATGATTTTTCCAGTTGATGATGTCGTTTACCTGTATTATTCGTTCATGCGCCCATCCACCTGTGCCACCATGACCGATATAATTGATAATGAGCGCACCTTCTTCAACCTGTTCATTGATTTTTTGAGTAACATCCGGATATTTATTACCGCTGGGTGTTTGAATCTGCGGGAAAGCATCGAGGTAGATCTTTCTCTGATTGATGAAATCAGGGATAAAGTCATATGTACTTGACAGGCTATCGGCCTGAACGATATGCAGGTTGTTATCTTCGTCATCGGCAATGATACACAGGGTATTTTTCCAGGGGCCAAAAACCTCCTCGCCGCTTGAAATATAACTTTCAATTTTATGGATCATTAAATCGGCTTCTTCAGTGGTTTGTACCGGAAATCGTCCGATACCAATATCAACCGTTCCCCATGAATCTTCTCCTTCCGTATCATCCATCAACCCATAATAGTCGTCAACAACATAACTTGTAGACGTGGTCCAGCTTTCTTCGGTTTGAAAAGCGGGTATAAAATTGGTATTGTGTTCAAGCCTGTCTTTCGGGTCATATGATCCGTCTCCGAATAACAATAAATATTGTGGGGCCTGATCGGGAAATTTGTCCCATAACATCTTAACCATATCGCGGATCGCTGTCGGATCTTGTTTCCCTGATGAAAACTCATTATAGATTTGTTCGGGTTCAATAACCAGTATCCCATTCAAATCATCAAAGGTTTCATGTATTTGTTTTAATTGCTCAGCCTGTTCCCTGAACCGGGGATGAGTTACAATAATATATTCAAATGGTCCGGAACCATGGATATCCTGATTTTCGATTTTTTGCACAAATTCGGGCTGATAATAGTTGGTTCCATCAAATACAACAAACTCCCGGATGGTTTCTGTTGGTGTCACAAAATTGCTTACTCCCTCTTCAAATTGTGATTCGAAGTGAACCGGTGTTTGTGGATCGGTTACTTCCCAAAACATGGTATTGGCATTGGCTCCGGCAACTTCAAAACGTGTGACCGCACCATCATTCAGGTTCATCAGATCGCGAAACAACAATTGTCCGTTATCAAGAACCAGGTACGACCTGAGATTGACATAAATATAATCCAGCCACAGACGTGAGTTCGGCTCCGCAGGCAAATAATCCATATTAATGTTTATAGATTGAGACGTAAGCGGTAAATCGTATGTTTTTTTCTTCTTCTGGGCATATCTTGTTTGTCCCGGATCCACTGAAGTAAGTACAAGGCTGTCAATAACTTCGTCATTAATATTGATAACAACTTCATCATTAATAAATGTTCGGTTGGCCACACCAAATTTCAGTACTGCTTCTGTTCCTTCTACAACATGAGGGAAGTGAAACTGATATGTTCGGTTGTTAATCTCACCAAATTCGTCGCCGTACCAAATCTTACCTGATTCGATCAAATTTGTCTTTTCCTCTTCAAGTTTTTGATAATCATTAAAAGAGTTTTGAACAAAGTTGGGTGTCAGTGAAGAGTAAGGCTCCGATTCAATTCTTTTACCTGGTTCATCAGAAACCGTTAAATAATAATAGGTATGATCATCATAAAAATTGATACTGAAATAAAAGAACCCAAGCAATTCGTACCATTCGTTTGCGCTTTCCCCAAAGAAAAGGATATAATCTTCTGCATCAAAACTCCCATCGTTTTCACCTTCAATGAAAATGGCATTTTCAACAAGATCATCTGTCCTCGGTTTGTTGTTTTTTTCGGCTAACATTCCACCTCCATTTCCATACATGCGAATGTTGCGGGGATCAATATCGGAAAGATTAATTCCGGTAGTTGAAAGATCGTCGTAGGTGAGTTTGTAAACGCCAGCTTCTGTAACTTTGAATTTATACCAATCGCCTGTTCGTAGTACGGAATGTGCGGCGTATTCACGGATAGATTCCGGTCCATGGTTGGATGCTTGTTCTTCAAACGAAGCAGTAAGTTCAAAAGCAGTAAGCTTTTCGAATTGGCCGGTTTCAGCATTTTTTCTGATGGGTACAAATTTTACAAACCCAAAAAATTCCTTGTTTTGGGAAGCTATGCCGGTTTCGAATTTTATTTCTGTATTGGTTAAGCCAGCATTTTGGGCAATTTGCGACTCTTCAGCATTTAAAGCTGTGAAATGTTGCATTCCCATTTGTACTTCAATATCTTTGTTTGACCGGTCCAGAGGGAATGTATACCTAAATTCAGGAAGGTTAGTGGATGGATCAATTGATGCTCCGTTAAAATAGAGATATTCGTAAAACTGACCGTCCGGCAGGGTTTCTTTTATTACTCCTTTCCAGTCAAGTGTTTCTGAAAGCTGCAGATCCTGTGATGTTGCAGCAATTCCAATTAATCCAAAAACAAAAAATAGAATGTAAATATATATTTTCATATGCCTGAAGTCCTTTCACACAAAATTAATGTATTTAATTCAGAAGACGATTTTTTAAGTTCTATCGTTGCTTCCTGCTGTTTCACAAAAAAAACAGCTTATTTCAACAGGATCAGCTTGCTGGTTTCTTCAACCACGGTGCCATTGCTGTTGCGGAGCAGCAATTTATAAACATACATGCCTCCGTCCAGACGTGCTCCGTTATCACCTGTTCCGTTCCATTTGGCAGATTTATACCTGTATCCGCCTGCAAAGTAGTTTTCATACAAGGTTTTCACAAGTTTTCCATTCATCGAATAAATCCTTATCTGAACCTCAAGGGGTTGATCCAATTGGTTGTGTTCGAATGAAAAAGTGGTAAAATGTTTAAACGGATTCGGATAATTGAATAATTCTTCAAGGGCCATTTCTTCTGATGAGGCCACAATAAAATCGGTGTATGCCGTGCTTGAATTGTTGTAAATGTCCCAAACTCTCAAGCTCAGTTGGTGACGACCTGCATCCAGCTGATAAAATGGATATTCGATTGTACCGCTTTGGTAACTGTCGAGTTCTGCTTCATAATAGTTGTTCAGAACATAACTTTTTGTTTCGTCGATAGTACTCAGGATATCATGCCCGATGCCATTGCCTACCGTATTTATACCATTTTCATCGTAAATAAAAGCGATGAGTTTGGGATTTTCATCTGTAAGACCACCAGATACGAAGTTCGTATCGTTGATAAAAAGCCTGATTTTTGGTCCTGTGTTGTCGGTTGCCGCATTTTGATTGTATCCTCCGATAACTATATCCTTAAAATATCCTGCAGCGTCGGTTTCATTGTTATGTGCATAATAGCTGATCTTGCCGTTACCATACTGGTAAGCCAGGTCTTTTGGTGCGATAAATTCAAAGGTCCAGTCTCCATTGTTTATACTTGCCTTACCTTTATAAATCGGATTTTTTTGCATGGTAAATGAAGCAGGAATACTGCCGGGATCATTGCCTAATGTCCGGTAATTGGCAGGTTTATCATAAACAGTTGGGAATAAAATGCCATTGAAATTATCAAGTTTATTTCCGGATACATCCTGCACCTCACCCGATATAGTGACTTTTGATAGCGCCTTTATCGTATCGGCTGCCATGGTGATCTCCACTTCATTGATTTTAGCAGTGATCACATTATCCTGGGGCAATGCCAGTCGCAATGCCGGATCACCAAGCAACGAAAACTTATATTTATTACTGTTACTGTCACTTTCATTTTTTGCACGAGAAATAATATCACCCAGTGTAATATATTCACCATCTTTTTTTGAGAAAGCATGTTTGTAAACACTTTTGTTAAGCACAAAATTGGGCGAAGAATAGGTTGCTCTTGTGGTTGTGAACATTGCAATTCCACCACCGCCCGGATTCAGAAAAACCAGTTCTCCGGCAGAGGTTCTCTCCGGATCGTCGAACCGGCTGAACTCGCAAGTGGCGGTAATGAACAGAGGCATCTTATACGGGTTGTGCCATTCATTGATGTCAGTCACTTTCAGAATTCTTTCGTGAGCAAGACCGCCTTCACCGCCATGTCCGATATAGTTTACGATCAAAGCACCCCGCTCGATCCTGCTTGTCAGGTCATGAGTTACATCCGGATACCTGGCACCACTGGGAGTTGAAACCTGTTCGTAAGCATCAAGATAAATTTTTTCGATATTGAGATTCGGGTTAATTGTGTCAAGCATATTGGATAATTGTTCTGCTTGTGAAAAGTGTGTATTACCATCTTCATCATCAGCTACGATACAAACTATGTTTCTCCAGTCCCCAAGGTTTTCAGGGGAGTTAACAGCATAGGTAATCACTTTATCCACTGCACTTCTGGCTTGATCTTCATTGCTAACAATGAACCTTCCCATTCCGATATCCACCAAATAGTCATCATCGTTATCCAATAAAACAAAATAATCGTCTTTTACGAATGATTGCACAGCATTCAATGATTCAGGCGACTGCCATGAAGGAATAAAATTGGTATTGCCCTCAATCCTGTTCTTCATGTCGTAGGAGGCATCTCCGAAAAGAAGAAGGTATTTTGGTTCATCACCCTGCGCCGATTTATCGTAGAGAAGTTTCAGAAAATCTCTGATAGCAGCAATATCTTGTCGTCCGCTCGAAAATTCATTGTAAATCGTTTGAGGTTCTACAACAAAAACACTCATGTTGTCGAAGTTTCTGTGAAAATCTGCCAACCGTTCGGCCTGGTTCATAAATGATGGATGCGTAATGATGAGCATCTCGAAAGGATCAAGATTATGCAGATTTTGATTTTCAACTACTGAAACAAAAACCGGTGAATAATATGAGCTTCCGTCATGGGCAACAAATTCCTGCAGCGAGTCCGATTGAAGTGTAAATTCAAGCTGGGTTCCTGACAATTGAGTTTCAACCTCTTTAACATTCAGTGGATTGGAAACATTCCAGATTTTAACATTGCTGTTGCTTTTTGTTAACGTATATTTTGAAATCAGCTCCTGAGAGGCTGTTCGTGTATCTCTGAAACTCATTTGCCCACTGGTGAAAGCGAGGTCGCGTTTAAAGTTCAGGCTGAAATAATCGAGGTAACCAATCGAAGTAGATTGCGGTTTTGTGTAAACAATTCTTACGTTAACATCGGATGATGAAAGCCTGAAGATACTGGTATCTACCTTATGAACCGCTACATCTGAGGTGATGCTCACCCCGCTGATGGGTGCAATTGATCGGTAAAGTCGTTGTTGACCGTTAACATAAAATGTAAATCCACTCGTTACACCCGATGTTGCCGCTACACTCACCGACAATGTTGCATCGAAAGCTTCGTCAAGATTAGCAATTGAGAAGTTTTTGGTGATTTCGGTTGTCAGATCAAATTTTTCACCGTACCAAACCCTTCCTGACTTGATCAGGTTTCGTTCTTCCAGTTCATGGTGGATCAGGTCGTCGAAGTTATTCACAAGATGGTTAGGTGAAGCAGTTGAAGATTGCTGTTGTTGAATTCGTTTACCCGGTCCTGCATCGACCGTAATAAAATAGTAGTTTAAATCGGCATAGAGGTTTTCTTCATGCACCAACCTTGCCGTGGTTGTATTAAATTTCAATTTATCGGCACCTTCACCATAAAACAGAATGTAATCGCCCGAATCAAAAGAGCCGTCTGATTCACCATATACATAAATGGCGTTTTCAACCAAATCATCATGCCTGAATGCACTTATTTTTTCAGGTAGCATGCCACCGCCATTGCCAAAAATCCGGATGTTTTTCGGATTAATTTCGGATGGATTTATTCCCATCGACGATAAATCCTGGTAAGTCAGGCGATAAATGCCTGGTTTATCAACTGAAATCTTATACCAATTGCCGGTTGCTAAAACAGAATTTTCCTTATAGGATTTGGTTATCATCCCCGATTTTAAACTTTTACCTGGTAGTTCGTCAACATGAATTGTAAAACTGATAAGTCTTTCAATCTGACCGGTGATCTCATTTCTGCGGATGGGTATGAAACTAACTCCTGCAAAAGGTTTTTTCTTTTCAAAAGCTGTATTCACCCGTACTTCAATTTCGTTTCGTAAGTTTTCGGATAGGTTAATAACTTCAAGATAGTCTTCCGGGAGCGGTTCAAATATCTGATGGGTTAATCGTACTGCATATTCATTCGATGCAATCGGAAAACGCTCAAAATACAAGGGTAGATATTGGTTTTCTTCATGGTTTTGTGAACCTTCAAATTCGAGGATGTTCAGGGAAGAACCTTCGCCGGAATCATATTCATGAATACCGGTCCATTGCAATAAACGATTGTAATCAGAAGCTTTGAGGCCGGTGGATATACCTATAAACCCCAGGGCTAAAAGAAAAAATGATAATGTCTTTTTCATCCTTGTGAATTAATTGACTGAAAGTTTTTTAATCAAAAACAGACCAATTTGAATCAGGCAAGCCTTTAATTTCAACAACTTCATAGTTTGTTTGCTAAAACTAAAAGCAACTATTAAACGTTATAGCCTTTTTATTATTGTTAATTTAGACGTTTTCAAAGCAATCAACAGATTGGCAAAAAATATAACAACAAGATGGCTTAAATTGTTATCAGGTTGCTTCCCGATAACAACATTCCTCTGTTTGCTAATTATAGTACCCGATGGATTAATCGCTCAGGATCCGCACTTCTCCCAGTTTTATGCACATCCCTTGAATCTGAATCCTGCATTGGCAGGAACAGGCGAATGCGGAAGAATAATGGCAGGATTTCGCAATCAATGGCCAGGCATCGACCAAACTTATACAACTGCATCGCTTGAAGCCGACCGTTATTTTGATGCGCTTTCAGGAGGTGTGGGAATAACGGTTCTGAACGATGATGCTGCAGGTCTGATCAATACCCTTCGGGTTGGGGGGATATATGCATATCACTTGAAAATCAGTGGTGAAGCTTCACTTAATGCCGGTTTTGAGGCAACCTATCATCAACAGCGAATTAATTGGAGTGATTTGATCTTTAACGATATGATCGATATTTCGAGCGGTAATGTTAGTTCTGGGGCAGAAGTGCCTCCCACCGATACCAGGGTCTCTGCAGTTGATTTCTCAACCGGCTTGTTATTCGGAATTTCAAAAAAATATTATTTAGGTGTTGCCGCCCATCATCTTACGGAACCGGATCTGAGTTACTATTCATCCGATGTTGCAGCATTGTATAGAACATATACTTTACATGGCGGAGCACATTTTATTTTAGTTGAAAGCTACTATCCAAACCGTAAAGGTGAACTTTCACTCAATCCGAATGTTCTTTATCAGCAGCAGAAAAATGCACAACAACTGAACCTGGGATTAAATCTTTCGTATCATCCTTTCACATTGGGTATTTGGTACAGACACAATTTTTCAAACCCCGATGCCATGATAGGATTTATTGGTTTGAATCATAAATATTTTAATTTTGGCTATTCATATGATTTCACAATGTCGGGTTTGAAGGGAGAAAGTGGTGGTGCTCATGAAGTTACAGTGGCGCTCTTGTTCGGGTGCGAGGGAAAAAGAAAAAAACCGGGAGCAATAAAATGTCCGGAATTTTAGTTATGTTTGCATTCAAATTTTTTAAGAAATGAAATATTTCAGCCTATTTGCATTAATTTTCGGAACAGCTGTGATTCTTTCATCCTGTTCAAAACCCAGATCAGCTACCACTGGATGGGAATACAACAATCCAAAAAATGGTGGATTTCAGGTTGTTGACTATGAAGGACAACTCACTGGTCCGGGTCTGATACTTGTAGAAGGAGGAACATTTACAATGGGTGCCAATTTTGATGACCCAATGTATGATTGGAACAATCAACCCCGCAACGTAACTGTTAAAACCTTTTATATGGATGAAACCGAGGTTGCAAATGTTGACTACCTCGAATATTTATACTGGTTGAACCGCGTATTCGGAACCGATTATCCGGAGGTGTACCAAAAAGCCCTGCCCGATACAATGGTTTGGCGCCAACGGTTATCGTATAACGAACCGATGGTTGAACTGTACCTAAGGCATCCGGCTTATCATTATTATCCCGTTGTAGGTGTTTCATGGATGCAGGCAACCGATTATTGTGCCTGGCGTACCGACCGTGTGAATGAGCACCTCCTTGTAGAACGTGGTATTCTGGATCTTGATCCTGACCAATTGAACGAAAACAACTTTAATACAGATGCATACCTGGCCGGTCAGTATGAAGGTCTGGTGAATAGAAACCTTCAGGATTTGAATCCAAACGGTACAGGCGAACGTCGGGTTCGAATGGAGGATGGTATATTGCTTCCTCGTTACAGGCTTCCCACCGAAGCTGAATGGGAATTTGCTGCTCTTGGAATTATCGGTAATACAATTTATGAAAGGGTTCTTGACCGTAGAATTTATCCCTGGAACAGCCATGTGCTCAGGACAGACGATAAAAACTACTACGGAAGTTTCTTGGGTAATTTTAAAAGGGGTGATGGTGACTACGCTGGTGTAGCCGGTGATCTTAATGACGGTGCCATCGGACCCGCTATGGTTGGTTCTTTCTGGCCCAACGATTACGGTCTTTTTAATATGGCAGGAAATGTAAGCGAATGGGTTATGGATGTTTACAGGCCATTATCTTCTGAAGATGTGGCGGATCTCAATCCTTTCAGGGGTAATGTATTTCAACGCAAGGTCAGGGATTCTGAAGGTTTGATCGCTGAGAAAGATGAATATGGTCAACTTCAGTACGAAGATATTCCCACAGAAGATCTGGTAGATCGCAGGAATTTTAGAAAATCAAACAATATTAATTATAAAGATGGTGATTATCAGTCAACCATTGATACGGAAGATTGGTTAAAACAAACTGAAGAATCCGGTTCCTCAACCATGTATGATTATTCGGTTACCACAATGATCAACGACCATGCAAGGGTTTACAAAGGCGGATCATGGAGAGATAATTCCTATTGGATGATGCCTTCAACAAGACGTTTCCTGGATGAAGATCATGCCACGGACTTTATAGGTTTTCGCTGTGCGATGGACCGTGTAGGAAGTGATGACGGTTATTAATAAATAAGATATTTTGCCAATGTTTTAATAGCTCCGTTAATTGCGGGGCTATTTTTTTGCCTGAAACTTTTACCTTTGGAAACTGATAAAAATTTGATAAATGGATAAAACTATCCTAAAACTATTTGAAGCATTCAATGGTCCCGGCTCTGTAACTACAGATTCAAGGGCTGTAAAACAAGGTGATATATTCTTTGCACTGAAAGGGGATAATTTTAACGGGAATCGGTTTGCAGAGGCTGCGCTTCACCTAGGAGCCTCGATTGCAGTGGTTGATGATCCTGCCTTTGCAAAAGAAAATGGATATTTGTTGGTTGACGATTCGCTTCGTACCCTGCAGCAATTTGCAAGGCAATATCGTGAAAGTTTGAAAACCACTACTTTTATTGGAATTACAGGGTCGAATGGTAAAACCACTTCTAAGGAGCTTTTTCACAGGGTTTTGTCTCAAAAGTATAAAACTACTGCTACCAGCGGAAATCTGAACAACCACATCGGTGTCCCATTAACTTTGTTGTCGATTCCTGAAGATACCGAAATGGCAATTATTGAAATGGGAGCCAATCATATAGGTGAAATTGCAACTTTATGTGAAATTGCCCGACCTGAATATGGCCTCATTACCAACATTGGCAAAGCACACCTGGAGGGATTTGGTGGTTTTGAAGGCGTGAAAAAGGCCAAGTCGGAACTTTATGATTTTATCCGGAAAACCGATGGAAAAATATTTATTTCAAACGATAACCATATCCTGACCGGCCTGGCTGTAGGTTTAAACCAGGTAAAATACGGCTCCATAGATGGGGTTTTTTGTAAGGGCGATTTGACCGCACAAATTCCTTTTATTCAGTTGGATGTTGAATGCGGGGAAACTCAACTGAAAATTGAATCATCGCTCATCGGTGCCTACAATTTTGAAAATATCCTGTCGGCTGTATGTGCCGGTTTTTATTTTGAAGTTCCTGCATCGGAAATATCAACTGCCATCGAAACGTATCATCCCGACAACAACCGGTCTCAAATAATCGAAACGGGTAAAAATACCCTGATCCTGGATGCTTATAATGCGAATCCTTCGAGTATGAACGCAGCCCTTGTCAATTTTTTTCAGGGTGATTATCAAAACCGCGTCATTGTTTTGGGTGAAATGCTTGAACTGGGTGAACAAAGCGAAGCAGAGCACAGGCAGGTGATTGAACAGATTTCGAACGCTTTAATTGATCAGGTTTTCCTGGTGGGAGATGGGTTTAAGAGTTTTGCGAACAACCGGATGCTATGGTTTGACACAGTGGAAAGTATGATATCATGGTTAAAGGATCATCCCATTACCGGAAAACATTTTTTAATAAAGGGATCCCGTAAAAACAGGCTTGAAAAACTGGTGGAGCATTTGTAATGAAAACGTATAAAGTGATAGGTGTAATGTCTGGGACCTCATTGGATGGTCTTGATATTGCCTATTGTGAATTTTCGGCAAACCCCGGCTGGAATTTTAAATTAATCTGTGCGGAAACGTATTCCTATGATCAGTTTTGGGGTGAAAAGTTAAGTTCTCTGCATCTAATGGAGGCCCCGGAATTGGTTCAAACGGATTTTGTTTACGGGAGATTTATAGGCGAAAGGATCAACAGTTTTATCAAAAGGCACCGGCTGTCACCTGATTTTATCGCGTCGCACGGTCACACCGCTTTTCATCAACCTGCCAAAGGGTTAACCCTTCAAACAGGAAATGGAAACGCCATATCTTCCATCACCAAACTCCCTGTTGTTTTTGATTTCAGAGCTATGGATGTTGCTTTGGGTGGGCAGGGAGCCCCGCTTGTGCCAATCGGCGACAGGTTGTTATTTGGGGCATTTGATTATTGCCTCAACATCGGTGGAATTGCAAATATTTCTTATGAAGTAAACAACAACCGGATCGCCTGGGATATTTGTCCGGCTAACATGGTGTTGAATTATTTGTCGAGGAAAACGGGTGCTTCGTATGACAAAGATGGTGAATTAGCGGCTTCGGGGAAAATTGAACAATCACTTTTAAAGCAGTTGGAGGCCTGGGATTATTACACAGAAAAACCTCCAAAATCGCTGGGTAGAGAAGATGTGGAAGAATTTATTTTTCCCCTGATAGAAAATGACAGGACATCCCTTCCCGATTTGCTGAGAACTTATACCGAACATATTAGCAAATGCATTGGAAAAGTTGCCCAGGGTCAACATAAAAAAATGCTGATAACCGGTGGAGGTGCTTTTAATCAATTTCTCATTTCCCGTATCAGGGCCAATACCGATGTTGAGGTGGTTATCCCTGAGGTTGGAATAATCGAATTTAAAGAAGCTTTGGTATTTGCGTTTTTGGGTGTTTTGCGAATGGAAAATCAAATCAATTGCCTCGCATCAGTTACCGGAGCAAAGCGGGATTGTTGCTGCGGCATTATTGCTTACACATAAAACCAGTTCTGGAAATTTTACGGATTCCAGAGCTAATTTTTTATTCCACCACCTTCCCATTTTCACATTTCAGGATACGCGCCGGAAATTCGTTGATGAGTGAGTAATTGTGCGTCGCCATCAAAACCGCCCTTCCGTTTTTGCTGATATCAAAAAGCAAATTCATGATGCCGTGTGATGTTTCGGGATCGAGGTTACCGGTCGGTTCGTCCGCAAGAATGATCTCGGGATCATTCACAAGTGCACGGGCAATAGCCACCCGCTGTTGTTCTCCTCCGGAAAGTTGGTGGGTCATCTTAAAACCTTTGGTGCCCAAACCCACTTTGTCGAGCACGTCCTGGGTGCGTTCCTGCATCTTTTTTTTGTCCTTCCATCCGGTCGATTTCATCACAAAGTGGAGATTATCGGCAACCGAACGGTCGGTGAGCAACTGAAAATCCTGGAACACAATTCCAAGTTTCCGTCGGAGATAAGGAATTTCTTTGTTCTTAATTTTTTTGAGATTAAATCCTGCAACTGTACCTGTTCCTTCCTTAAAGGGCAGATCGGCGTAAATGGTTTGCATCAGGCTGCTCTTCCCACTTCCGGTTTTGCCAATCAAATACACAAACTCGCCCTTATCCACCTGGATGTTCACCTCAGATAAGACAAGGATTTCGCGCTGAAAAACAGCCACATTTTCAAGTTCTATAATGGTGTCAAGTGACATGTGCAAAAAATTCGATCCAAAAATAGATAAATTAGTTGGGGTTGGGGCTCCTCTGGTTGTAATTGGTTGTAATTTATGGAAATTTATAGTAATTGGAAAATAGGTGGTATGCTAATGTATACGAAACGATCACCCAACGCGCCCGTCAATC
>JAGQVF010000148.1:25688-38942 GCA_020438135.1 Bacteroidales bacterium
CAATTACATTAATGCCAGGTTACAATTTCCCATCATTCTTCAAAAAAGCATCCCAACCCTGGGCCCGCAATGTGATCTGCGAGCCGGATTGACTGATCAGGTTTCTTCCGGCTGCTTCTTCGGTCATATGTCCGATCACAGTAATTTCCTTAACCTCTTTCAGTTTTTCGTAATCTTTTTGACTGACTGTAAAAAGTAGTTCGTAATCTTCGCCACCATTCAATGCCGCAATGGCGGGTTCGATATTAAATTCCTGTGCCATAGCCGCTGTGGTAAAGTCGATCGGAAGTTTATCTTCATAAATGCTACAGCCAAGTTTCGATTTTTCACAAAGATGAAGCAAATCAGAAGCGAGCCCATCTGAAAGATCAATCATCGACGTCGGTTTTACCCCGGCATTTTTCAGCATATCCAGTACATCAATACGGGCTTCGGGTTTTAGCTGACGACTTAAGATGTAATCGTGTCCCGATAGGTCGGGTTGGAGGTTCGGGTCGGCTTTAAATGCCTGTTTTTCACGTTCAAGGACGAGCAATCCCATGTATGCAGCACCTAGGTTCCCACTCACAAAAATCAAATCCCCTTTTTTAGCGGTATCGCGAAAAACAAGGTCAGCCTTTTTTGCTTCACCGATGCAGGTTATCGAGATCACCAGTCCGGCACTGCTCGAAACCGTATCTCCGCCCACAACGTCGACGCCGTATTTTTCGCAGGCCAAATAAATGCCGGCATAAATTTCTTCAAGTGCCTCCACCGAAAAACGGTTGGAAGCTCCGAGGCCGACAATCAATTGTTTGGGGTGACCGTTCATTGCCACCACATCCGAAAAATTAACCACAGCGGCTTTATATCCCAGGTGGCGTAAAGGAGCGTAGGTGAGGTCGAAATGGACCCCTTCGATCAGCAGGTCTTTTGTTACCAGGGTTTGTTTGTGGCTATAATCCAAAACGGCACAATCATCACCGATCCCTTTCACACTGCTATCATTTTTAAGTTCCACATTTTTGGTCAGATGATCGATCAGGCCAAATTCACCGATCTGTGATAATTCCGTACGATTTATATTTTCTTCAAGTATGCTCATAGTTCTTAAATTATGCCGCAAAGGTATGAATTATAGGGCATCCCAAATTGGATTTGGCCGTCATTATTTATCATTTGTAATGGGCAACAAATTCAATATCTATCTGTTATATTCATGAGTTTTGAATGGGAGTAAATTGGTTGAATTTTAATACTTTTGCACCCCCGTTTGAAAGAACGATATGAATAGGAGATTTCAATATGGCAAATACGAAAAACAATATATTAGAGGAAGTTACGCAGAGTGAATATAAATACGGCTTTTTTACTGACATCGAAATGGATACGGCTCCCAAGGGGTTGAATGAAGATATTATCCGCTTTATCTCTGCCAAAAAAAAGGAGCCGGAATTTATGCTCAATTTCCGGTTGAAAGCTTTCGAACGATGGAAAAAAATGACTGAGCCGGATTGGGCCCACCTCAATATTCCTCCCATCGATTACCAGGAGATAATTTATTATGCAGCCCCAAAGAAAAAACCGAAGTTAGACAGTCTTGATGATGTTGATCCCGAATTGCTCGAAACCTTCGACAAGCTTGGGATTTCTCTCGATGAACAAAAGCGGTTGACAGGTGTGGCAGTTGATGCGGTTTTCGATAGTGTTTCTGTAAAAACAACTTTTCAGGATACCTTAAAAAAGCACGGGATCATCTTTTGCTCGTTCAGCGAAGCGGTGCAAAATCATCCCGATCTGGTTAAAAAATATATGGGATCGGTGGTTCCTGCAGGTGATAACTATTTTGCTGCTTTAAATTCGGCCGTATTTACCGATGGATCATTTTGTTTTATTCCGGCAGGAGTGCGTTGTCCGGTTGAGTTATCAACTTACTTCAGGATCAATTCTGCCGGAACAGGTCAGTTCGAACGAACTTTGATCGTGGCGGAAGAAGGTGCCTATGTGAGTTACCTCGAAGGTTGTACAGCTCCGCAGCGCGACGAAAATCAATTGCACGCGGCAGTGGTGGAGATCGTCGCCCTGAAAGATGCCGAAGTAAAATATTCAACCGTCCAAAACTGGTATCCGGGAGATAAAAATGGTAAGGGGGGCGTTTATAATTTTGTTACGAAACGTGGAATGTGCAAAGGTTCTCATTCCAAGATTTCATGGACACAGGTTGAAACCGGTTCGGCCATCACCTGGAAATATCCTAGCTGCGTTTTGCTAGGCGATAATTCAATTGGTGAATTTTATAGTGTGGCCGTTACGAATAACAGGCAGCAGGCAGATACCGGGTCGAAGATGACACACATTGGTAAAAACACAAAAAGCACCATCATCTCAAAAGGGATTTCCGCCGGATTCAGTAACAACAGCTACCGTGGTTTGGTGAAGATCAGTAAGATGGCTGAGAATTCGAGAAATTTTTCGCAGTGCGATTCCCTTTTGCTCGGAGATAAATGCGGTGCACACACATTTCCTTACATCGATACGCAAAACAGTTCTTCAATTGTTGAGCACGAGGCGACAACTTCAAAAATTTCTGACGACCAGTTGTTTTATTGTTTGCAAAGGGGTATCGATACAGAAAAGGCAATCGGGCTCATCGTGAACGGATACGCCAAAGAGGTGCTGAAACAATTGCCGATGGAATTTGCTGTAGAAGCACAAAAACTTTTGGCCATAAGCTTAGAAGGAAGTGTTGGATAGGTTTATTACAAATCGATTTTGGATTTTCGAAAATCAGGGGAGATTTTAGAAAACCTGAAATCATTATCCATAACAAATGAAACATTGAATACATAATAAACAGAGAGAAGTAATGAGATGGACGTTTAGCATGTGATTGTAAGTAAAAACAAGAAATCAAATAGCAACAATTGCATATCAGAAGTCTCATTTCAAAATTCAAAAATCAAAAGTATGTTAACAATAAAAAACCTTCATGTAGAGATTGAGGGAAAAGAGATCATCAGGGGGCTCGACCTCGAAGTGAAAGCCGGTGAAGTGCATGCCATCATGGGGCCGAACGGAACGGGTAAAAGCACCCTGGCTGCGGTGATTGCAGGTCGGGAAGGATACGATGTAACCGAAGGTGAGATCATATATAACAACAAGGAACTGCTCGAAATGGAAACCGAAGAGCGTGCGCTTAATGGTATCTTTCTGGGATTTCAGTATCCGGTGGAAATTCCGGGTGTGAGCATGAACAATTTTATGCGGACAGCCCTCAACGAACAACGCAAATACCGTGGACTTGACCCCATTCCGGCATCCGAATTCCTGACACAAATGGAGGAGGCCAGAAAACTGGTTGAGATTCAGGATAAGTTAACCAACCGATCGGTAAACGAGGGATTTTCAGGCGGAGAAAAAAAACGGAATGAAATTTTTCAGATGGCCATGATAAAACCTACCCTGGCCATTCTGGATGAAACCGACAGCGGTTTGGATATCGATGCCCTGAAAGTTGTTGCACGAGGCGTAAATGCTCTGAAGTCGAAAGACAATGCTACCATCGTAATCACACATTATCAGCGTTTGCTCGAATATATTATTCCCGATTTTGTGCATGTATTATTCGATGGAAAGATTGTTCGTTCGGGTGGCCGTGAACTGGCCCTTGAACTGGAGGAAAAAGGTTATGAATGGCTGAAACAGGAAGCCTAAGATTGAAGAAATGATCACAGAAGCAACATTAAAAAATAAAGTAACAGATCTTTATAAAGAAAATAAAGACCGGATATTTTCGAATGATCCACCGGAGATCAGGAAGTTGAGGGAGGATGCATTTAACCGTTTCCTCCAACTCGATTTTCCAACCACCCGCCTGGAATCTTGGAAAAACACCGATTTGAGAAAAGTCCTCGAAAAGGATTATTCAATCATGTTTGAGCCGGAGAACGGGAATGTAGATCTAGACCGGATCTTTCGTTGTGAAGTTCCTGATTTTGATACCCACATCATTTCGATGTACAACGGCTGGTATGCCTATCGCGATAAACCGCTGATCAAGCTGCAAAACGGAACCATCATCGGCAGTTTTGGCCAGGCAATGAAGGAGTATCCCGACCTGGTGAAAAAACATTACAACCAAATTGCCAAAACGGACATCAACGGATTAAATGCCTTAAACACTGCGTATGCCCAGGACGGAATTTTTATTTATGTGCCTGATGGGGTTGAAACCTACAAAACCATTCAGATGGTGAATATCCTCGATAGGGATGATAATTTGTTCGTTCAAAACAGGAATTTGGTGATCCTCGGTAAAAACAGCAAAATGACTTTGGTGCATTGCGATGATTCGCACAATCAACATGCGAGTTTTACAAATACCATTACAGAAGTATTTATGGATGAGGGTGCCGATCTGAAATATTACAAACTGCAGAATTTAAATAACGACACATCGCTGGTCAATTCTGCATTTTTTCACCAGGAAAAGGACAGCAACCTTGCTACATTTGCTATTTCGCTGAATGGTGGACTGATCAGGAACGATATCCATGCAAGGTTAAATGGCGAAGGCAGTCACGCCGATGTGATGGGGCTTTACCTGCTGGACAAGGATCAGCATGTTGATAACCAGGTGCATGTTACCCACGCAGTGCCGAACTGCACTTCTAATGAGTTGTTTAAAGGTATTCTTGATGATCACTCAAGTGGTGTTTTTAACGGCCATATCCTGGTTGAAAAAGATGCGCAACATACCAATGCTTTTCAAACCAACAGAAATATTTTGCTGAACGATAAAGCGATGGTCCATTCAAAACCGTTCCTTGAGATTTATGCTGACGATGTAAAATGCAGCCATGGTGCCACGGTGGGTCAGATTGATAACGAAGCTCTGTTTTACATCAAGTCGCGGGGCATTTCCGAATACAATGCGAAATTGCTCCTGATGTATGCTTTTGCGGCTGAAGTGATCAATGAAATATCGATCCAGCCGTTGAAAGATCGCATCGACGATCTGGTGAAAAAGCGGTTGCGTGGCGAACTGGCTGTTTGCGATCAATGTGTTCTGCATTGCAAAAACCAGGAACAGGCATACGAATTTAAGATCGACATGAGTAAAATATA
The DNA here is from genome assembly GCA_020438135.1 of Bacteroidales bacterium. Taxonomy (GTDB): domain Bacteria; phylum Bacteroidota; class Bacteroidia; order Bacteroidales; family JAADJA01; genus JAADJA01. The sequence goes on from JAGQVF010000148.1 coordinate 30,795, forward strand.
ATGTATCAGCAGGTGGCTTTTGATGTGTCCAAAATCAGGAAAGATTTTCCGGCCTTACACCAGGAAGTGAACGGAAAGTCACTGGTTTACCTGGATAATGCCGCAACCAGTCAGAAACCACAGGCCGTTATTGATAGCATTTTAAAGTATTATACAACGATCAACAGCAATGTGCATCGTGGTGTGCATTCCCTCAGCAGGCAGGCTACCGAAGCATTTGAGGAGGCAAGAAAACATTTTCAACGATTTATAAATGCAGAACATGCACGTGAGGTTATCATCACCAAAGGAGCGACCGATTCTATAAACCTGGTAGCCCATTCGTTTGGCAGTGCATATCTGAAAGAAGGATCGGAGGTGATCATTTCTGCATTGGAACACCACGCCAATATTGTTCCCTGGCAGGTGATCTGCGAACAAAAAGGAGCCAGGCTGAGGGTAATCCCGCTCACCGAAAACAGTGAGATTGATCTGGAAGTATTCGCTTCGATGTTGAATGAAAAGACTGCGATTGTTGCCATTGGGCACATTTCCAATGCCCTTGGTGTGATAAATCCGGTGAAGGAAATAATCCGGTTGTCGCATAACAACAATGTTCCGGTAATGATTGATGGCGCGCAGGGAATTGTCCACGAAAATGTGGATGTGCAGGATCTCGATTGTGATTTTTATTGTTTTTCCTCGCATAAATTTTATGGTCCGATGGGAGTTGGTATTCTATATGGAAAGGAAAAATTTCTTGAAAAAATGCCTCCCTATCAAACAGGTGGCGAAATGATCGAATCGGTTACTTTCGATAAAACAACTTACAATGAGTTGCCTTTTAAATTTGAGACCGGAACGCCGAATGTAGCTGATGTTATTGGTTTTGATGCCGCCATTTCGTACATTGAAAATATCGGGATGGAGGAGATCATGGCTTACGAAAATGAGCTGCTCGCCCACGGCATCAGTACGTTGAAGAATATCGATGGAGTTAGGATTTTGGCTGATGGAGCCCCCAAAGCAGGTGTCATTTCATTTTTGATCGACGATATTCATCCTTTTGATGCCGGAACCATCATCGACAAACTCGGGATTGCTGTTCGAACCGGACATCATTGTGCACAACCGGTTATGGATTTGCTTAAAATTCCCGGATCGGTGCGGGCATCGCTCGCTTTTTATAATACCACCGAAGAGATTGACCGGCTTCATGAAGCAATAAAAATCGTTAAACAGATGTTTGGTTAGAATGCTTTTTTGAGGTATATGTATGATTTTGGAAATCGAAACAAATAATTAAAAACTTGAAAGAATGACAGTGAATGAATCAGCACAAAAGATCGTGGAAGAATTCGGTATGTTTGATGACTGGATGGACAAATACAACTATCTTATCGATATGGGTAAGTCGCTGCCCCTGATCGATGAAAAATTCAAAAATGAAAAATACCTGATCAGCGGTTGTCAGTCACGCGTTTGGCTTTCGGCGGAAATGGAAGACGGCGAAGTGGTTTTTAAAGCCGATAGTGATGCCGTAATCACGAAAGGAATTGTGAATCTCCTGATCAGAGTGTTTTCACATCAACCACCCGAGGATATTATCGATGCAGATATTTCATTTATCGATAAAATCGGTTTAAAGGAGCACCTTTCACCGACCCGCTCCAACGGGCTGATGTCGATGATCAAACAAATGAAACTGTATGCCGTTGTGTTTAAAACAAAGATGAAAGAACCCAGTGCCTGAAGTAACGGGTTGCAATTTTCGGGCAAACCTTGAAACCTGTAAACAACGAATATAGAACATGTCTAAAGCAGTGGAAAAAGTAAAAAAGAATATCATGGGTGATGCGATCATTGAAACGCTGAAAACAATTTATGATCCTGAGATACCCGTCAACATTTACGAGTTGGGTTTGATTTATGAAATTAAACTGGATGATGAATTTAAGGTGCATATTCTGATGACCCTTACTACCCCCAATTGCCCGGTGGCGGAGTCGCTTCCGGAGGAGGTAAAAGAGAAGGTTAAAAACATCGATGGAGTGAATGATGTAGACCTCGAACTTACCTTTGAACCTCCCTGGACCATGGAGATGCTTTCAGAAGAAGCGAGGCTCGAACTCGGTCTGATGTAATTTCCCGTCATCATTTTAAAAAGTTTATTTTTGCGAAAAACAGTGGAAAATGGCGCCAGACGCAGGTCCTTTACTTTCAGGAATTACCTTTCCTTCGGATTTAAAAAAGCTTAGCGAAGATCAACTTCCACAGGTCTGTAGCGAGATAAGGGAATTTATCATTGATGTGATATCAGAAAATCCCGGTCATCTCGGTGCAAGCTTGGGTGTTGTAGAAATTGCAGTCGCCATCCATTATGTTTTTAATACTCCATACGACAAACTCATTTGGGATGTGGGTCACCAGGCCTATGCCCATAAGATTATCACCGGTCGAAAGGACCAGTTTCATACCAACAGGAAACTGAATGGAATAAGCGGTTTTCCGAAAATGTCAGAAAGCGAATACGATGCTTTTGGTACAGGTCATTCTTCTACGTCTATCTCTGCTGCACTGGGTATGGCTGTTGCATCTGCTTTGAAGGACAACAACGGACGTAAACACATTGCTGTGATTGGAGATGGCTCGATGACCGGTGGAATGGCCATGGAAGCGCTCAACAATGCCGGTGTGAGCAACGCAAACCTGCTGGTGATCCTGAACGACAATAAAATGTCGATCGATAAAAATGTCGGGGCCTTGCGGGAATATCTCACCACGATAACAGTTTCGAAACGGTATAACCGGTTGAGGAATGCGGTTTGGAAAATCATGGGTGGCGACACTCGATACGGAGCCAATTCAAGGGCTATCGTGAAACAGATCGGTAATGCTGTAAAAACTTCAATCACCAAAAAGAGCAATCTGTTCGAAGCGTTCAATTTCAGGTATTTCGGGCCAACGGACGGACATGATGTTGTGCATCTTGTGAAATTGCTTCGAGATTTGCAACGCATCGATGGCCCTAAATTACTCCACGTGATCACCCAAAAAGGCAAAGGGCTCGAAAATGCTGAAAAGGAGCCTACCACTTATCACGCTCCCGGCGTTTTTGATAGAAAAACCGGGGTAATAAAAAAAGATGATTGTCCTGAAAAACTGCCACCTAAGTTTCAGAATGTTTTCGGAAAAACAATGATTGAACTGGCCGAACAAAATGACCGGATCGTAGGAATAACGCCAGCTATGCCCACCGGTTCATCCCTAAACATGATGATGCAGGTGATGCCTGACAGGGCTTTTGATGTGGGTATCGCCGAACAGCATGCGGTAACTTTCGCTGCCGGTCTGGCCTCTCAGGGTATGATCCCTTATTGCAATATTTATTCATCGTTTATGCAAAGGGCTTATGATCAGGTGATCCATGATGTGGCTCTGCAAAAATTACATGTGGTTTTTTGCCTTGACCGGGGAGGACTTGTAGGTGAAGATGGTGCCACACATCACGGTGTTTTTGATTTTGCTTATTTCAGGGCAATCCCTGATATGATCATTGCCTCTCCACTGAATGAAGTAGAATTGCGAAACATGATGTTCACAGCACAGCTTGAAAACAACGGACCTTTTTCCATTCGCTATCCCCGGGGCAGGGGTGTTCTTTCTGAATGGCGATTGCCTTTTGAGAAGCTGGAGATTGGTAAGGGAAATCGGATCAGGGAAGGAAAAGATGCAGCAATCCTCTCTATAGGTCCGGTTGGGAACATTGCAACCGATGCTGCAGAAGAACTTGAGAATGAAGGTGTCTCTGTCGCAGTGTATAACATGCGTTTTTTAAAACCCATCGATGAAACATTGTTGCATCAGGTTTTGTCTCAATTCAAAACAATTGTTACAATAGAAGATGCCTCTGTAAACGGTGGATTGGGCAGTGCTGTCATTGAATTTAAAAATGACAATAACTACCCCGGAACTATTTTCCGATTGGGGGTTCCAGACCGTTTTATCGGGCAGGGATCTCCCGAAGAGCTTTATGAGTATTGCGGTATCAGTAAGAATGGGATCAAACAAAAAATAAAAACAGGCCTTGGTGTCTGAGCCGAATGCGCTTGCATAAAATTATTGTCCGCTAATTTCCCTTAATATATTATAGCCTATGTAAACCTGCAAAACACTGTTCTGATAATGGGGTGGATTGTTGTTGCCGGTTATTTTTTCTATGTCGTAAGCAAAAGACAAACCCTGGTTATACCTTGCTCCGAGCAACCACTTGTTTTTAATCAGGTAAGATAATCCGAAATCAATACCCAGATCAAAACCTTTATATTCCGGTTCTCCTGAAATCAATAAACCGGGTTCAAGGCCCGCTTCAATACCAATTGATGGAGAAGCTTTATAAACAAGCAAAAGGGGCCAGTTCAGATAATTCAGACTTACTTCAGCTTTATTATTGTCAATTTCCGTAACAAATCCCTTCGAAGCAAATAGAAACTCAATTTGCCATGCAAAACTGTTTGAGAACGAATTTCTTAAAAAACTTCCGAGGTTGTAACCATACCGTGTTTTTAAAACAGCATTTTCAAGATAACCCTGATTGTTTGTGATAATGATATTGCTGAAGTTTACACCTCCCTTCAATCCACCTGTCATCTGTGCTTTGGTTTCTGTGAAAAAAAATCCCAGGCAGAATATTAAAACAAAGAGTCTGAATTTTAGCATGATATGTTGCAATACTGTTATTGATTCTTCTCTAAAGAGTCATGATAAATAAAAATGTAAAAGTAGTGATAGCCGAATTATTGATTTTTACTCCTGGTTGCAACAAAGGCAATTAACCAAAAGATTCCGAACATAAGGAAAGTGTTTGCAGCCCAAAAGAACCAGGTAAAGTTGCGAACTCTTAAAAATTCTTCAGTAAAATAACCGATTATGCCGGAAAGGATGAGCAGACCTCCAAGTATTCCGAAAAAAAATCCCAGAAATTTAAATAATGTGTTCATAGTGTTTTGAATTGATTATGGGTTCAAACCTACTTATTTTTTTCAAATAAACTGCTACAGCGACTGTGAAAAATTATGCAGATATGATAAACCTCATTTGAGAAAGGCATTTCATAAATAAAAATGGTGGCAACAGGATAGTGTTAATTTGCCCAATCCGGGTTTGTGATGCTTTTATTTGGCTGGCAGGCATTAAAAAATAAATGAGGAAATAGAGAATGTTTAATAACCATAGCAAAGTTCGGAGAGATGTAAGTATAAATTGGTTAATTTATTTAAAATATTTGGTGATATTTATCTGTTAAAAGTTAATTATATACATATATATATCATATTTTTGTCCGTAAAATTTTAGTATTATGAAGAGACTCAAAAATATGCTCTTTTCGATGGAACTTACAGGAATGCTCCTTATCATCTTTGCTATTTCCATCGGATTTGCAACATTTATTGAAAATGATTTCGGAACGATTACTGCAAAGGCCAAAATATACAATGCCTGGTGGTTTGAACTTTTACTTCTGCTGTTAGCCATCAATATGACAGGTAGCATATTTAAGCACAAAATGTACCTCAAACATAAATGGGCAATTTTGCTTTTTCATGTTGCTTTTCTGATCATTTTTATCGGAGCTGCCATTACCCGGTACATAGGGTACGAAGGTATGATGAATATCAGAGAGGGAAAAGCATCCAATGAGTTTTTCTCGGATGAAACCTATTTGCAAATGTGGGCCAGCGATGGCGCCGTGGAATCGTATAAAGAAGATGCGCTGCTTGCTTCACCAGTGGTAGTTAAAGGACATGATAATCGCATGAAGGTTGGAAACAGGAATGTTGAGATTGAAGTGCTTGATTATTATACCAATGCTGCCGAAACCTTTGTGGAAGGCCCAAACGGTGAGGAATTGATCTGGCTTGTTGTCTCAACCGGAAACGGTGGTCGACAAAATCTCTATGTCGCAGAAAATGAAGTTGAAAATTTTGGAGGCTACAGTTTTTCATTCAACAGAGATTTTAGTGGTCCCGGAATTAAGTTTTCATCAGACGACGGAAGTCTTTATTTTATTTCAGCCGATTCTGTTGGATTTACCAATATGATGGCCGGAATAACAAACGTTTTGGCTCCTGATAGTCTGCAAATGTTTATGTCGCGGGCATTGTATAAAATCGGTGATGTTAGCATCGTACTAAAACAATATTATGAAAGTGCTGTCCGTCAACTGATCAGTACCGATGGCAAAGAAGGAATGAACCACATGGATGCACTATTAACACAGGTTTCGGTTGATGGCAAAACCAAAACCATCAATGTTTTTGGCGGGAAAGGTTTTGTAGGAGAAATGGCCGAAACTGAAATTGATGGTGTTAAGGTGAAAGTGGCGTTTGGTGCAAAAAAATTAAAACTTCCATTTTATATCAAGCTCGAAGATTTTCAACTCGAAAGGTATCCCGGCTCCAACAGTCCGTCTTCGTATGCCAGTGAAGTTGTTGTAATTGATGAATCGAAAGGTCTTAATATGCCTTACCGGATTTATATGAACAACGTATTAAATTACCGGGGTTACCGGTTTTTTCAGTCGTCGTACGACCGGGATGAATTGGGTACTGTTTTGTCAGTAAACCATGATGCCATGGGTACCATAATTACCTATATCGGGTATTTATTGCTTGCCCTCGGATTTATTGCAACAATATTCCTTCCGCACAGCAGGTTTAAAAATCTTGCCAAAATGTCGGCCAGGATAAGAGAAACACGTAAAGCCGGTAATGCCGTGATGCTGATATTGGGAATGCTGCTTTTGGCGCCTTCCGTTTCTGAAGCACAACAACAGTTCACAGGTTCTCAAATTCCTGAAATCAACGAACAACATGCCGAACATTTTGGGCGATTGCTGATGCAGGATATCGATGGCCGCATTAAACCGGTGAATACAATGGCCTCAGAAGTAATGCGAAAACTTGCAAGGAAAACCACTTTTGAAGGTCAAACTCCTGAGCAGGTATTTCTAGGTATCATGGTATACCCGAATATTTGGGAATCGGTGCCAATTATTAAAGTGGCGCATCCTGAAGTTGCTGATTTGCTTGGTGTAGACGGAAAGTTTGCAAGTTTCGATCAAATTGTTGATATCCGTGGTACCGGTGGATATCGTTTGGGAGAATATGTAGAGCGGGCCTACGCCAAAAAGCCTGCTGAACAGAGCAAGTTCGACAAGGAGGTTATGAAAGTAGATGAACGGGTAAATATTTTTTACATGGTTTATTCCGGTACTTTTTTAAGTGCGTTTCCGGTACCGAATGATGAAAATCATAAATGGGTCACTTCAGCGTCAGCATCCAAGTTTAAAGATGAAGATGAATCATTGTTCGTGAAAGGTATCCTCTCAATGTATTTTCAGGAAGTTGCCAAAGGTGTGCAGAGCGGTGATTACAGCAGCGCAAATGAGCATTTGGAGTATATTCACCAGTTTCAGGAAAAATATGGTGCAGAGGTGATGCCTTCTGAAGCAAAAATTGATCTCGAGATTTTGTATAACAAAATCAATATATTCGACAGGTTATCAAAATATTATGGAATTGTTGGATTGATCCTTCTGATCCTGAATTTTATTAATATTCTGAAACCGAAGATAAACCTGCGTGTTGTTACCATCATTGCCTCCGTTCTGGTAATTGTTTTGTTCCTGGTTCACACTGCGGGGCTTATCATCCGGTGGAATATTTCAGGACATGCGCCCTGGAGTAATGGTTATGAATCATTGATCTACATTGCCTGGGCAACCAGTTTGGCAGGTCTTATTTTCGTTTGGAGATCGCAAATAACACTTGCAGTTACTGCCTTGTTGTCTTCGCTTATTCTCACAGTAGCTCATATGGCGTGGATGGATCCAGAGATCACTACCCTTGTGCCTGTTTTAAAATCATACTGGCTGATTATCCACGTTGCGATCATCACTTCGAGTTATGGTTTCCTTGCATTGGGAGCACTCATGGGTTTCATAAACCTTTTGCTGATGATCATGAAAACAAAGAAAAATGTTCTGAATCTGAATATGACCATCACCGAGTTTACATACGTTATAGAAATGACACTCATAGTCGGATTGTTTATGCTCACCATTGGTACATTCCTGGGAGGAGTTTGGGCCAACGAATCATGGGGCCG
>JAGQVF010000149.1 GCA_020438135.1 Bacteroidales bacterium
AAAAAAAATATTTGGATTTAGCTTAAGTTTTGATAATAGAGTTGGAATAAACAACAGTAATCAGCCATACAGCCAATTCTGGTTCGTTTGCGAAAGTCGCACTTTTTTAAAGCCGTCATCAACCTTAACAACTTAGATGATGACGGCATAAACTTTTCCTGGTATAAAAGTTTTTGGTTCATCTCCAATAGATAAATCCAGCAACCATATCAGGTTTGATGTAATCTGCAGAGATCCCGGAAATTCAGGAGTTTTTTCCATAGGAATTCGTTTATCTCAGGTAATTCAACAGTCGATTTCCCAATTTTAGTAAATAAAATAGTCTATCTTATATTGATTTTTATCAAATATTATACCTTTTTTTATATGTTTGATATACTTATACTTACATTTTAAACATTTCTCTATTTTGTAAATTTTGTTTATAATATGGAATAAAATAAGTGATTTTGATATCAAAAATATTCACATTCATATTTGTTTTACAGTACTTTAAACATATATCCCAGATTAATATCTTACAAGTAAATCACATGCACTTTTCCAGGCATACTCCCGATAGCTATTAACTTTTGGCAAATTTTTGTTCAATATAGAAGTTAAATTCTGCAGGTATTTAACTTATTTTTTTACCTAAATCGGAATTACATCTACGAAAACATCATGTATAAATTCTCATATTGGGAAATATAATTACTGAAGGGTATTCTTAATTGAAGGATTAGAAAAGGCAACTTACAAGTTGATCTCTTGATGTTGCATAAAGGTAGTACCGGTAAAATAATCACTGGCAATGCATTCAATTAAATAAATGATTCGAAGACCAGTCACTTAATAAGAAACAACCTGAATAAATTAATTAAAAATTCAGAGTGATTCAAATGTCATTAAGAATGCTTATTGTATCTGAAGAAAAGCCGCCTTTAATAGAGTAAAGTCTTTATGGATACAAGAATAGGTTCTGCTTTTGTCTAGTTTAATCATTTGTTTTCATAACATTTGCACACTGAAATTTTTTTGAATATGTCAATCGAAAGTTTTGATTCAAGCTCTATTAAACCTATGTTGTTCAATAAATGGCTGCCAATATATTCACTACGGGATTAATTAGTCAGGAACCTGGCTGCCTATCCCTGAATTCGGAAGCCAAAAGTCATTTTTATCCATGTTGTTTACCTGCCCAGATAAATCATAATCACTGGCATTATATCCTTTTGTTCCGGCCTCGGAGGTCCAGATAATATTGTCTTCCGAATTGATCAGACTATTCGCTTCGGCTTCACCAGCATACATCCCAAAAAATTCACCACCAAGATTTTTCAATCCGTTGTTAAATGCTTGCTCCATAGATTGTGTAAAGTCATAATTAAATATAGATCCCATGTTATGGAGTGGATTTGCCGATATAACGGGTAGATGATTTCGATGATAAATCACCACAAATAATGAATTTTCAATGTTAGCAATTTCGAACAGCGGATTAGAGATACCATCAACTGAGCGAACAAATCCGTTATTCATCAGAAGGGCAGCCTTTCTATCAATCCTTGTTGATGAAGATGCAAGTGAGGCAGAGGATGCATCTCTCAATTCAAGTAATACCCAATCGACTGTACCTTCAGGAATTTCATTAATATTTTCCAAACCGTTATAATTCCAGGGAGAGTTGGTATAAGGTTGTTGCAGTGGGAAATTTGATATTTCTGATAACTCAGAATTCATTCCGTATCCGTTAAAAGGTCCCTCAAGGAATACCCGCACATCGAGCTCAATTTGATCAATGTAGGTAATGGGTATAAAATAATCGTTTCCATAGTTATTGTCCCAGGAGTTATCGTTGTAATGAATCACAAAATTGATCCCTTCCACCTCCTGTGAAGGATCATTGAACGGCGATAAACCGATCGATAAAATATTTTCTGCATCCGGTCCTGAAAAGGCCGATTCGATTGCCGGACCGCTACCATTGAACAGGTATGATCCTGCCGGCCAGTAGGCCACATTAGGCGTTTGCCAGTTGTTTCCGTTCACCCTCACACCCCAGTGCAGATGAGCTCCCTGCATGGCCTGCCCGACATACACCCACACCGAATCGTATTGTGTTGGATTTTGGGGTTGCCACTCAACGCCTATAATTCCCTGCTCAGAAAAATTGATGTGATAATCGTTCCCATTGTTATTGTCCCACGTATCGTTTTGAAAGTGGATCACAAATGCAATGGAATTAACTTCCTGCACAGGATCATTAAAAGGTCCGATATCAAGGGTATAATTGTTCTCTGCATCCGGTCCGTTGAATGGTGTTTCAACTGCCGGACCGGATCCGTTAAACAAATAACTCCCCGATGGCCAGTAAACATTGTCAGGCGTTTGCCAGGTTGTTCCGGCATAATTTATACCCCAGTGCAACCTGGGAACAGAAGCAGGATCAGTAATAGTAATGGTAATGGTTTCAGAATTTTCAGGCTCTGACGGGTCCCAGTTTACGCTGTAATCTCCTCCTCCCCCACCTCCGGAGTTATAATTTCCAACAAAGACATGCTGAATAGGTGACTTAAAAACATTACCGTAAACATCTGTTGCTTCCACGTAATAATCGACAAGCGTATCGGACAACCCGGTTATTTCTGCATAATATTCATTAGCAATGTAATCGGGTAAAATAAAAAAGTCAATATCGGGATTGCCGGTCACATTTCCTGTCGGAAAAATTCTTTCATTCATCGGTAATGAATGCCATGACTGTACACCAGGGCCGCCTGAATAGGTATCATTATCGTTATCGGTCAATGGATTAACCCCGTCATTGTCGACCCGGTATTTCAGATTGACGGACTGCAACCCTGAAACATCATACGCAAAAGTCCATACCGTAAAATCGGAGCTGTTTTGATGTTGCTGATATCCATAGTTTGGTCCGAATCCGACTCCACCGGGATTATAAGGATATCGCTGCGGAATAAAAACGGTTGGTTCCGTATTATCAGTACCGGCATTTGCAGTGATCACCTGGTCGGCAAAAGAACAAGCAAGGTTGGCTGCAAGCGATTGCTTTACTTCCATATCGAGCGAAGTGCCGTAATACATGTAACCGCTGGTGTATCCGGGTAGCAGATGATGCCAGGCCCGCTCGGCCAGCGTCGATGTGAAACCGGGAGAAACAATATCAGCGATGTCTGCTCCACCGCTCAGGTCTTCGGCAGTGCAAACCCGGTTTTCTGCGGCGACCAGCACTGCCCAGTTGCGCACATCTTCCGTCCACCCGTTTGGATCAAAATCAAAATTTGAATCATACATGGGCCATATCCAATTGATGAACTGTGGGTGACCCCAGTCGTTGGCAGCATTCACCCATGAGCCGTCTTCCACATGCACCACATCATTTTCCGGTACGGGATGGTCATCGAGGAATTGCTGAACCGTTGTAGGCACATATCCCTGTGAAGCCGCAGCAGAGGCAAACCCGGGCACCGAATTGTTGTAGTAGTCAAAACCGCCTCCCCAGGCATTATCACCGTCATGAGCCATCAAAACGATGCTAGGTTGTGCCGGATCGTTAAAAGGAGCGATGTGAGCATCAATATCGCCCGTTCCCATGGTTCCGTAACCGTTTTGATAACTCAACAGATCTGCCATCGGCACAACCGTTATTTTATACTCAACTCCCGTATTGGGATCGACATATTTAGCTTTGTGTGCCTGGTAGCAAAATGGCGCAGCAAAAGTTCCTCCGCGACCGTCGATCTGGCCGCTCCACCAGTTGTTACCGGTAAAATTTGTAACATCAGCACCGTTGGGTGGATCAATGTTGCAACCCGAAGTCCCGAAGTTGAGCGGATAATCGGCAAGCGTTCGGGCCAGGTGGCTGTTGGCAATGACCGACCATTCAAATCCTTCTTCCACCAAAACTTTAATAATTCTTTCGCTGAAAGAACATTCGGCAGGCCAGTAACCTTTCGAATAGTTGGGCGATGTGCCGAATGTTTGGTTGTAAATTTCACGGTGAGCCTGAATTTCTTTTCTTAACACCCGGTCGCTGATCAGCGGTGATAAGGCGTGGTGAAAGGTAAATCCGACGATATCCATTCTCGGATTTCCACCGGAAGTTTGCCAGTTCCTTGCTGTAACGAAGTTATTTTCCCATCCGTTAGAATATCCCCATTGCCCGGCATTGGCAAGGCTGTTTACATTTTCGATCAAACAACCTGAGTAGTTGACCTGAGCTCCTGCTTCCGGAAATCCGAGTAAACTTTGAACGGCATCTTTTGCACGGTATTGATAAACGGCCTTTCGATCGTCCTTGTTAAAAATATCCATGAGGTCGTTCAAAGGATGTTGCTGACCATCGCTGTACCAGTTTCCTCCATTAAATTTCAGGTATTGCGACTCCCATGCAGGTTGATAATGATACACATCCCATTGGCTTTGTTCGGGCCAGTATATGGGTTGCTGGAGATGCCAGAGATAAGTTGTGTGCACCTGGGCATGCAGGGAAAAAACACTTGAAAGGAGAATGATCAGTGTAAGAACTTTTTTCATAATCTGTAGATGAATTAATATCGGCAAATTTAACAATTGCTTTCATTTTTGAAAACCAGATATTACAGTGCGAATGAATGCCTACAAAAAAAGCTGCCTGTTACACAAACAAGCAGCTTTTTCAGTTATCTGATAAAACTTTTAAAATGAATAACCCAATCTGATAGCAGAAACAACATTAAACCCGACATCAACATTTGTTGATTTATTCAGAACTACGTTCGTCTGGCTTCCTGTTGTTACTTCAATTTCACTCCATGTGGTACTAAAAAATCCGAACCCGAATTCAGCACCCAGATAGGCCTTTTTAACAAAGAAATAATCGAAACCTGAAACCAGATTAACACCAATTTGGGTATAGCCACGGTTTGATCCTTCAGTACCCCAGGCACCATTAATTTCCATTGTTTGATTGGCAACATTATCGGTGTATGTGTAACTTGCACCTTTAATGTTGACGCCTACTTCGGCTCCAATGTAAGGAGAAACCCTTTCAAAATCGCCGAAATGCATTTCAAGACCCGGCCAAATACCGATAACAAGAGAGCTCATGGTTTCCTCATCCTTAACATCATTATCAGTATCGTTAAATGGTTCCGATTTGTTGGCATCCAAATCAAAGTCCAGACCTAATCTTGCTGCCAGGTCGTCAGTAATGTAATACCTGCCTTTCAGATAAGAGAGGCCGATAGGAGAATCACCAAGAGGTGTAAACATCAGTTCTAAATCCACACTACCTGCAGCAGGTTTAATATCCTGTGCTACTGAAACATTTAATCCCAGAAGAACCAGGATCAAAGCAAATAGTAAACTTTTCGATTTCATATACGCTAGTTTTAGTTGTGTTTGTATGATAACAAATGTACAACAATATTGTTCTGAAAGGCCAGAAGGGGTTAAAAAAACATAGCCACCCTTTCGGGTGGCTAAGCAAATCAAGGTAAGGTAATCTACATGGTAAGGTGTCCTATTCAATCGAGAATTTACCTGAATATAAATTACTACCCTGTAATTCTATGAAATACATACCTCTGATAAATCCGGTAGCATCAATTGCAACTTCATCGTCGCTGGTAACTGCTGAACACATCATTTCGCCCTTTTCATTCATAACGCTAACGTAATAGAACTCATTGTAGGGATTGGTAAATTCGATAACAGCCTCTTTACCAAAATTTACTGGGTAGATTGTGAAAGACATTCCGTCGGTGATGTCGAGCCCTGTAACCGGTTCATTAACTCCGGTGAATTCAGTGAAAAGATAGTTTTCCCAGGTTTTCTTACCTTTACTCTGATTCAATACCGAAGCTACATAACCGTTCAAATCGCTCTGATATTCCGCGCGGTTTTTGCCAATCCATTTGTTCCTGCGGGAATCCCATTGAGAGATTAACTGCTTTTCCAACAGATTATTATCTCCATAAATGTATTCTTCCCTAACCAGAAATTTATATTCAGAATTCTCAAGTTTTGATTTCACTTTTTCAACGAGGTTCCCTGCCATATCATAGGTATGGGTAAGGATCAGGTCTGTTTCGCCCCATGCAGTGCCTTCCCAATAAGTGAGGTTTTCTTCCATGATCAGATCGGAAGCATTGTAATAATACTGATACCTCAGGAAATTGGTCCAGGCCTCTTCATTTTTCTGGACGATTTTTTCAATAAGATTCCCCTTTTCATCATATTTCATGACCTCGCGTGAAGCATTTACATAGTTCCCGTTGAAAATGTATTGATGCGTAATACTCGTAAGAAGTCCTTCAGCACTGTAGCTATAAAGCTTTCTGTAATTGTTGTCCCACTTTTCTTCACGATCATTCCAATATTTCTCCAGCTCTTCGATTACCAGGCCGTTGTTATAATAAAATTGATTTTCATTGTAATTAACCCATAAATCATTTTCAAACACCTGTATGAGCTCGGATTGAACAACTCCATTATCATATGAAGTAATGTTACGGTCAAAATAAATCCACTCAGCAGATTTACCGTTCCATTCTTTTGAATAGGTGGTGTCGTAAGATATTTGAGAAAAAACGTTGAGACTGATCAATGTTAGAAGGAAAATGTTTAAAGATTTCATGATTCGCATTTTAAAATATTTACACTTGATTTGCTTGGTGTACTGTTTTGCGAACCTTATGCCATTAACGTTTTTCACTGAATCAGAGCAGCTTATGATTTTGTCAGTTTTTTGTTGAGTTTCTGAGATGGATTAATTTTCCCAATATGAAACTGTGTGCAAATATAAGAAATTTTCTATTCTGCAACTTTTTGACCCAATTTTATTCTAACTAATCGATTTATTTCGAGGATTATAGAGAAAAGTACCAGATTTTTTTGACAGGTAGCAAGATGATCATTTGAATTTCCAGCAATTAATTTTGCCAAATAATTAAGAACGATTCAATCAACGATGTGATGTTAGTAAATAGTTCGCCTGCTTTTTTCTTCCCCATTGAGGTATTCAGCTATTTCGATTAATTTCCTGTCAGCATTAAAGAACTTCCAGGTTCCATGCCAGAAGAAATGAATGTCGCTCTCGTTATACTCAATACGGGCCCAGCCTTTTTGCTCCAGCTTCCTGTTTTCGCGGTAATACTTTATCCTGATCTTTTTTTTCTGAAATCGCATCTTCAGCCTGATAATGCCGTTCTGATGGTACTCTTTGCTGGTTCCGCATTCACGACCGTTATTATACCGGGCCTTCGACATCGGTACCTTGTGGTCGTCGTCCCAATATGAAACCCACCGGCCCGTTTTCAAGCCGTTTTCATCGAATCGATTGGTTTTACGGCTAAAAAACTGGGCCTGGGTTCCGGACAATGATACCAAAAAGAGAATGATCAGTATCGACCCGGATAATTTCATCTTTTTTTATTTTTTATCAGATTTGTCGGGCTCACTTTTTTCAGTTCCTGCCTTTCTTATATTTTCATAGGGCATGGGAGGCTGATTTCCCGAAGGTGATTTTTTTTCCAACTTGCCTTCTTCTTTACTTCTTTTGCTCAATTTAAACTCGATGGGCATATTGAACTGAACGCGAACCGGTTTACCTTTTTGTTTTCCAGGTTTCCAGTTGGGCATCGCGGAAATAACCCGAACCGCTTCTTCATCACAACCTCCACCAATGCCTCTCAGCACTTCTACATGGGTGATGCTTCCATCTTTTTCCACAATAAAACTGACAAAAACGCGACCTTCAATCCCATTTTTCTTTGCTGCTTCGGGGTAGGTAATGTTCTCCTGGAAATATTTTATCCGGGCTTCATCTCCTCCCGGATATTCGGGCATCTCCTCAACCATTGTGTAAACCTTATCCTCTTCCTGGGGAGGCATAACATTATTTTCTGGCAGATCAGCTTTCGCGATCAAATCATCATCAGGAACAATGGCATCTGTTGAAAGTGAAAACAGGTAAAGCAGGCCAGCCAGTACCGGAATTATAATTACCGGTTTCAGCATGGCAATTTTCGGGGTACGTTGTTTTGTGATCATAATAAATCTGTTTTTAATTTGTGATTGATTGAATTGGTGAACGATGGGAATAAAAGCCGGACCAAACTGCTGACTGAGCAGCAGATTCATATAATCGCTGCGATGAATTCCACCGTGGATCACAGCCCTGTCGGCAAGATATTCATGCTGGATCTTGATCGATTTTTTAGATAACCAGGCAAAAGGGTTGAACCACTGAAAGATGCAAAATAATTCCATCAGCATAATATCATAGGTGTGTCCTTGTTGGATGTGCACTTTTTCGTGGGCAAGAATCTTTTGGAGTTCCGGCCCTGTGGGGATATTTTTTCCATAAAAGATAAACCGGAAAAACGAAAACGGCGAATTGTCCGATTCGGTCCTGAAGATCCTGAAGCCATCCGTTTTGGATGAATTGGCTTCTATCATCAGTACAACCATTTTCCATAAAGAAACTAATAACCGCACTACCGCCAATCCTGCACCTGCAATATAGATCCAAAACAGGATATTCCAGATTCCAACCTCTGATGACGCAGCCTTCTCAGCTCCGTCACCTGAAATTAAAATTCCACTTAACCAAAGGGTGTACGTATTTATTTCAGAACCAACAAATGGTTGAAGGTCAATAACAGGAATGAGCAGGGCGATAATGGGCGCTGTTAATAAATACATCCGGTTGAAACCAAACCAGGTCTCTTTTCGCATCAACATCCAATAACAAATATACAGGATCGATAATGCCACCGAAGATTGGAACAGGTAAATCAAAAATGAATTCATGACTGATCGGATTTTTGTTTTTTAATTTCGTCCTCCATCATTTTTTTCATCTCTTCCAGATCGCTGATGCTTGCATTGCTGTCCTGGGCGAGAAAGGATGCAAGGGCAGTGTATGAATTGCCAAAATAATTTTTTACAAACCGGTTAAAAAATCCACTTGTATATTCCTTTTTTGAAACCACCGGAAAATACTGATGTGTTTTTCCAAATGCCTGATGGTCCACAAAGCCTTTTTTTTCAAGGATCCGGATGATGGTGGAAATGGTGTTGTAGGCAGGTTTGGGATCGGGGAACTGATCCAGCACATCATTCACAAAACCTTTTTTCAACTGCCAAAGCACCTGCATCACCTGTTCTTCAGCTTTTGTTAATTCTTTCATAACTGCAAATTTAGTTTAATAACTAAAACTTTAGTTTATTATTGTATAAACGTAAAAAAAATCCGGGAAAAAATGAACCCCGGATTTTCATAAAAGCTTTACA